>NZ_JBFUHN010000022.1:0-84364 GCF_056402375.1 Variovorax sp. P4_B10
CTTCACCGCGGTCGAGCGCCTGCCCACATCGGCGGGCACGGGCCGCACGCTGCCGGCAACAGAGGCCGCCAAGCCGGCCGCACCTGCGCCCAAGGCAACGACAGAAGCGACAAGCCCATCGACAAGCGGGCCGGTTGCACTGCCCATCCACGCACTGCGCCTGCTGGCCCATGCCTCGCATGCCGGCAACCGCGAAGCCCAGGCCGAACTCGAGCGCGTGTGCCGCGATGGCAGCGCAGCATCGAAACGCTTCTCGAACGAAATGCGCGCAACGCCGGAATTCAGGCAGTCCTGCGAGGACCGCAAGGCAACGACGACCCGCACGGCCTCCGCGCGCTGAGCGCGACCGGTCCGAAGCTCAGCCGAGCCCCGCCAGCCGGCGGACCATCTCGGCCTCCAGCGCCGGCAGCAGCGCCTGCACGCCCGCCACGCGATCCGCCGGCGCCGCGCGCTGCGCAGCGGCCCAGAACGGCGAGGGAAAGTGGCTGTCCCACTCGAAACGCGCGATCACGTGCCAATGCAGGTGCGGCACCATGTTGCCGAGCGCGGCGAGGTTGACCTTGACCGGCTTCAGCCGCTCGCGCAGGCATTGCTCGACCACCGTCACCGCCTCCATGCACAGCACGCGGTCCGCGGCATCGAGGTCGGAAAACTCCGGCGCATGGTCGCGCCAGATCACGCGGTAGAAGGCCGGGAAGCCAGCCTCTTCCGCATGGATGACGCGCAGCTTCGCGCCCTCGAACACGATGCGGCCGCCCGGGCCTTCGCAGAAGGGACAACCTTGCACCGTCACACCAGCACCCGTTCGATGCCGCCTTGGTTGGCAGCCGCCACGTAGGTCGGCATCCAGTCTTCTCCGAGGATCTTGTTGGCCATTTCGACCACGATGTAGTCGGCTTCGAGCAGGCCGTTGTTCAGGTCGTTGCCGTAGCGCGAGAGGCCTTGCAGGCAGCTCGGGCAGCTGGTCAGGATCTTCACGTTGTCCTTGGCGCCGACCCGGCCGCTCTCGCGCAACTCGGCCTCACCCTTCTTCAGCTCTTCTTCCTTGCGGAAGCGGATCTGCGTCGAGATGTCGGGCCGCGACACGCCCAGCGTGCCCGACTCGCCGCAGCAGCGGTCGTTCTTGAGCACGTTGTCGCCGACCAGCGCCTTCACCGTCTTCATCGGATCCTGCAGCTTCATCGGCGAGTGGCAGGGGTCGTGGTACAGGTAGCCGCCACCGCCTGCACCGGCCAGCGTGATGCCCTTCTCGAGCAGGTACTCGTGGATGTCGATGATCCGGCAGCCCGGGAAGATCTTGTCGAACTGGTAGCCCTGCAGCTGGTCGTAGCAGGTGCCGCAACTCACCACCACGGTCTTGATGTCGAGGTAGTTGAGCGTGTTGGCGACGCGGTGGAAGAGCACGCGGTTGTCCGTGATCATCTTCTCGGCCTTGTCGAACTGGCCGCTGCCGCGCTGCGGATAGCCGCAGCACAGGTAGYCCGGCGGCAGCACCGTCTGCACGCCCGCATGCCAGAGCATTGCCTGCGTAGCAAGGCCGACCTGCGAGAACAGGCGCTCCGAACCGCAACCCGGGAAGTAGAAGACCGCCTCGGTTTCCGAGGTGGTGGTCTTCGGGTCGCGGATGATGGGTACGTAGTCCGCATCCTCGATGTCGAGCAGCGCGCGCGCCGTCTTCTTCGGCAGGTTGCCCGGCATCTTCTTGTTGATGAAGTGGATCACCTGCTCCTTGATCGGCGCCGGGCCCAGCGTGGCCGGCGGCGCAGCCGTCTGCTTCTTCGCCAGGCCGCGCAGCAGGTCGTTGACCAGGCGCTGGGCCTTGAAGCCCACGCCCACCATGCCCGCGCGCACCGCCTTGATGGTCTGCGGATTGGTCGCGTTGAGGAAGAACATCGCGGCCGCATTGCCGGGGCGGAAGCTCTTCTGGCCCATCTTGCGCAGCAGGTTGCGCATGTTCATCGACACGTCGCCGAAGTCGATCTTCACCGGGCACGGCGTGAGGCACTTGTGGCACACGGTGCAGTGGTCGGCCACGTCCTCGAACTCTTCCCAGTGCTTGATGCTGATGCCGCGCCGGGTCTGCTCCTCGTAGAGGAAGGCCTCGACCAGCAGCGAGGTCGCGAGGATCTTGTTGCGCGGGCTGTAGAGCAGGTTGGCGCGCGGCACGTGCGTGGCGCACACCGGCTTGCACTTGCCGCAGCGCAGGCAGTCCTTCACGCTGTCGGCGATGGCGCCGATGTCGCTCTGCTGCATGATCAGCGACTCGTGCCCCATGAGGCCGAAGCTCGGCGTGTAGGCGTTGGTCAGGTCGGCATGCAGCGTGACGGCTTCGCCGGCCGGCGCGCGCACCAGCTTGCCCTTGTTGAATCGGCCCTCGGGATCGACGCGCTGCTTGTAGTCCATGAAGGGCTTCAGCTCTTCGTCGCTCAGGAACTCGAGCTTGGTGATGCCGATGCCGTGCTCGCCCGAAATCACGCCGTCGAGGCTGCGCGCCAACGCCATGATGCGGACCACTGCGGCATGCGCGGTCTGCAGCATGTCGTAGTTGTCGCTGTTGACCGGGATGTTGGTGTGCACGTTGCCGTCGCCCGCGTGCATGTGCAGTGCGACCCACACGCGGCCCTTGAGCACCTGCTTGTGGATGGCTGTGCATTCGGCCAGGATCGGCGCGAACTCGGCGCCCGAGAAGATCTCCTGCAGCGGCTGGCGCAACTGCGTCTTCCAGCTGGCGCGCAGGGTGTGATCCTGCAGTTGCGGGAACAGGCCGTCGACGTTCTGCAGCCAGCCGGCCCACAGCGTGCGCACCTCCTGCACCAGCGCGACGGCCTGAGCCACGCGGTCTTCGAGCAGCTCGGCCGCCGGAATCTCGTGCGCGTCGTCGGTCTTGCCCAGCGGCAGGTTGCCGCGCGTGAGGAAGGCTTCGAGTTCGTCGGTGAGCGCGAGCTTGTTCTGCAGCGAGAGCTCGATGTTGATGCGCTCGATACCGTCGCTGTACTCGGCCATGCGCGGCAGCGGAATCACCACGTCTTCGTTGATCTTGAAGGCGTTGGTGTGCTTGCTGATGGCGGCCGTGCGCTTGCGGTCGAGCCAGAATTTCTTGCGCGCCTCGGGGCTGATGGCGACGAAGCCTTCACCGCTGCGCGAGTTGGCGATGCGCACCACCTCGGAGGTGACGCGGGCGACCGCGTCGGCGTCGTCGCCCGCGATGTCGCCGAACAGCACCATCTTCGGTAGGCCGCCGTGTTTTTTCGACTTGGTGGCGTAGCCCACGGCCTTCAGATACCGATCGTCCAGGTGCTCGAGGCCGGCCAGCAGCACGCCCGAGCGCTTCTGCTCGGCGAACATGAAGTCCTTGATCTCGACGATGCTGGGCACCGCATCCTTGGCGTTGCCGAAGAATTCGAGGCACACGGTGCGCGTGTGGGCCGGCATGCGGTGCACCACCCAGCGGCAGCTGGTGATGAGGCCGTCGCAGCCTTCTTTCTGGATGCCCGGCAGGCCCGAGAGGAACTTGTCGGTCACGTCCTTGCCGAGGCCTTCCTTGCGGAAGGTCTTGCCGGGGATCTCGAGGCGCTCGGTGCGCAGCTTCGTCTTGCCGTCCGCCGCGTAGTACTGCAGCTCGAACACGGCGCTTTCGGCGTCGTGGATCTTGCCGAGGTTGTGGCCGATGCGCGTGACTTCGAGCCATTCGGCCTGCGGCGTGACCATGCGCCACGAGGCGAGGTTGTCGAGCGCCGTGCCCCAGAGCACGGCCTTCTTGCCGCCCGCGTTCATCGCCACGTTGCCGCCGACGCACGAGGCCTCGGCGGAGGTGGGATCGACCGCGAACACGAAGCCCGAGCGCTCGGCCGCATCGGCCACGCGCTGCGTGACCACGCCGGCTTCGGTCCAGATGGTGGGCACGGGGTTGTCGAGGCCGGGCAGCGGGATCGTTTCGACCTCGGTCATCGCCTCGAGCTTCTCGGTGTTAATGACGACGCTGTTCCAGGTGAGCGGAATGGCGCCGCCGGTGTAGCCGGTGCCGCCCCCGCGCGGAATGATGGTCAGGCCCAGCTCGATGCAGCCCTTGACCAGCAGCGCCATCTCGGCCTCGGTGTCGGGGCACAGCACGACGAAGGGGTACTCCACGCGCCAGTCGGTGGCGTCGGTGACATGCGACACGCGCGAGAGGCCGTCGAACTTGATGTTGTCCTTGGCCGTGAGCCGGCGCAGCACGCGCGTGGCCTTGCGGCGCAGGGCGGCGACGTCGCGGAACTTGGTGTCGAACGCGGCCACGGCGTCGCTGACGAGCCCGGTGAGCTCGCCCACGAGCTGGTCGCGCGGCAGGTCGCTGTCGGGGGTGCGGCGCTTCTGCACCTCGGTCAGCCGGTGCCTGAGCGCGTCGACCAGCTGGCCGCGGCGGCGCGGGTTGTCCAGCAGGTCGTCGACCAGGTAGGGATTGCGCTGGACCACCCAGATGTCGCCCAGCACTTCGTAGAGCATGCGCGCCGATCGGCCGGTGCGGCGCTCGGCGCGCAGGGTCTGGAGCAGTTCCCAGCCGCGTTCGCCCAGCAGGCGAATCACGATCTCGCGATCGGAGAAGCTGGTGTAGTTGTACGGGATCTCGCGCAGTCGTACAGGCTCTGCGGCCTGTGACAACAGCGTATTCAACGCGGTCGGAGCATTCATCGGGTGGGGCGCCTCGGCCAGGCGCTGCGCGCCCATATAGCCGGGCAGGGGATTTTAGGGCAGTGCTTGGAGGCTTGCCTCGTCGCGTCGCCGTTCCCCCTATGGAGCGGCGCCCGGCAGGCGGTGCGGCGCGGTCGGCCTCAGAACAGCACGCGGCTCCGGATGGTCCCGCTCACCTTGGCCAGCTTCTCCAGCGCGAGGTCCGAAGAGGCGGCGTCGATGTCCGTCACCACATACCCGACCTTCTCGTTGGTCTGCAGGAACTGGGACGAAATGTTGATGTTGTTGTCCGAAAAGATCTTGTTGATCTCGGACAAGACGCCCGGCACGTTCCGGTGAATGTGCAGCAGCCGGTGCTTGCCGGGGTGCGCAGGCAGCGCCACCTCGGGGAAATTGACCGAAGAAGTCGAAGTCCCGTTGTCGCTGTACTTCACCAGCTTCTCCGCCACTTCGAGCCCGATGTTGGCCTGCGCCTCCATCGTCGAGCCGCCGATGTGTGGGGTCAGGATCACGTTGTCGAGCCCGCGCAGGGGCGACAGGAACTCGTCCTTGTTGCTGCGCGGCTCCACCGGGAACACGTCGATGGCAGCGCCCAGCAGCTTCCTTGCCTTCAGCGCCTCGGCCAGCGGCTCGATCTCGACCACCGTGCCACGCGAAGCGTTGATCAGGATCGACCCCGGCTTCATGGCTGCGATCTCGACCGCACCGATCATCCATTGCGTGGCCTGCGTCTCCGGCACGTGCAGCGTCACGATGTCGCTCTGTGCCAGCAGCTGGTGCAGCTCGCGCACCTGGCGCGCATTGCCCAGCGGCAGCTTGGTGACCACGTCGAAGAACGCCACCTGCATGCCCAGCGCCTCGGCCAGGACGGACAGTTGGGCGCCGATCGAGCCATAGCCCACGATGCCCAGCGTCTTGCCGCGAATTTCGAAGGCGTTGTCGGCCGACTTGAGCCAGCCGCCGCGGTGCGCCACCGCGCTCTTCTCGGGCACGCCGCGCAGCAGCAGGATGGCTTCGGCCAGCACCAGCTCGGCCACCGAGCGGGTATTGGAATAAGGCGCGTTGAACACCGCCACGCCATGCTCGCGGGCAGCCTCGAGGTCCACCTGGTTCGTGCCGATGCAGAAGCAACCGGCCGCCACCAGCTTGTGGGCCGCGGCAAACACCTCGGCCGTCAGCTGCGTGCGCGAGCGGATGCCCAGGAAGTGAACGTCGGCGATCTTCGCCTTCAGTTCTGCGTCGGGCAAGGCACCCGGCAGCGACTCGATGTTGGTGTAGCCGGCGGCGCGCAGCACCTCCACGGCCGATGGGTGGATGCCCTCGAGCAAAAGGAACTTGATCCTGCTTTTGTCGAGGGAGGTTTTGCTGCTCATGGCGTACTCGCGGAGACCCCGGCCGCGGCAACAGGCTAGGCCGAAAAGGGGGATGGCGATGCTAGCATGGTGCAGCGCAACATGCAGGCCCGCACCCCGCGCCGGGCTTGGCGCCAAAGGGGTTTCCCCGATTGGAAGATGGCGGCCGTCCGTGCGCCAATGTGACGCGGCTGTGTCATCCACATGCCCTAGCATCCGCGCTTTCCATTTTCCCCTTCAGGAGTCTTCATGCGATTCAAGACGCTCGCGCTGGCATCGGCGTTGGCCGCCACGCTGTTCAACGTGGCACAGGCCCAAACGGAGATCCAGTGGTGGCATTCCATGACCGCCGTCAACAACGAGTGGGTCAACGACCTGGCCAAGCAGTTCAACGAGAGCCAGAAGGAATACAAGATCGTCCCGACCTTCAAGGGCACGTACGACGAATCGATGACGGCCTCCATTGCGGCTTACCGCTCCGGCAACGCACCCCACATCCTGCAGGTGTTCGAAGTGGGCACCGCCACCATGATGGCCAGCAAGGGCGCGATCGTGCCGGTCGGCCAGGTCATGAAGGAGGCGGGCGAGAAATTCGACCCGGCCGCCTACATCCCCGCCGTGGCCGGCTACTACACCGCCCCCAACGGCCAGATGCTGAGCTTCCCGTTCAACAGCTCGACCACCATCTTCTATTTCAACAAGGACGCCTTCAAGGCGGCCGGTCTCCCCACCGACAAGGCGCCCTCGACCTGGCCCGAAGTGGTGGCTGCGGCCGCCAAGCTCAAGGCGAGCGGCCACAAGTGCCCGTTCACCACCGCCTGGCAGAACTGGACGCAGGTCGAGAGCTTCTCGGCCTGGCACAACGTGGAATTCGCGAGCAAGGCCAACGGCCTGCAGGGCCTGGACGCACGCCTGAAGGTGAACTCGCCGCTGCACCAGCGCCACATCGAGAACCTGGCCAGCATGTCCAAGCAGGGCCTCTTCATCTACAAGGGCCGCGGCAACGTGCCGGAAGCCTCGTTCGTCTCGGGCGAGTGCGCCATGATCAACACGTCGTCGGGTTTCTACGGCAACGTGGCGAAGAACGCCAAGTTCGCCTATGGCCTGGCCCCCCTGCCCTACTACCCGGACGTGCCGGGCGCACCGCAGAACACTGTGATCGGCGGCGCCAGCCTGTGGGTCATGTCGGGCAAGAAGCCGGCCGAATACAAGGGCGTGGCCAAGTTCTTCAGCTTCATCTCGACGCCTGAAGTGCAGTCCGCCAGCCACAAGCGCACCGGCTACCTGCCCGTGACCACCGCCTCGTACAAGCTCACCGAGGACTCGGGCTTCTACAAGCAGAACCCCGGCACCGACGTGGCCGTGACGCAGATGATCCGCAAGGTCACCGACAAGAGCCGCGGCATCCGCCTGGGCAACTACGTGCAGATCCGCGCCATCGAGGACGAAGAGCTCGAACAGGTCTGGAACGGCAAGAAGACCGCCAAGGAAGCCCTCGACGCCATCGTGACGCGCGGCAACGAGCAACTGGAACGCTTCCAGAAGGCGAACAAAAGCTAACGATTGACGCCCGGGCCGCTGTGTCCGGCTAATATCGCCCGCCCCCGTTCGCTCTTGCACCAGAGCGGGCCGGGCGGGATTTTTTATTCAGAGGGATCATGGAAAAACGCGTTTTCTTTCGCTCGGGCTGGCTGCCGTGGCTGCTGCTGACGCCGCAGATGGCGGTGATCCTCGTGTTTTTCTTCTGGCCGGCGGGGCAGGCCATCCTGCAGTCGCTGCAGCAGCAGGACGCGTTCGGCACGTCGGTCGAATTCGTCGGGCTGCAGAACTTCAGGGAACTGTTCGACGACCCGGCCTACGCCGAGTCGTTCAAGACCACGGCCTTCTTCTCGGTGCTGGTGGCCAGCATCGGCATCAGCCTGTCGCTGATGCTCGCCGTCTTTGCCGACCGCATCGTGCGCGGCGGCATGTTCTACAAGACCATGCTGATCCTGCCCTATGCCGTGGCGCCCGCCGTGGCGGCCGTGCTCTGGGTCTTCATGTTCTCGCCTTCGCTGGGTGTGGTGGCCTATGCGCTCGGCAAGGTCGGCATCAACTGGAACCACCTGCTCGACTCGGGCCACGCCATGACGCTGATCGTGATGGCCTCGGTGTGGAAGCAGATCTCCTACAACTTCCTGTTCTTCCTGGCCGGCCTGCAGTCGATCCCGAAGTCGCTGATCGAGGCTGCGGCCATCGATGGCGCGCGCCCGTGGCGCCGCTTCTGGACCGTGCAGTTCCCGCTGCTGTCGCCCACCACCTTCTTCCTGCTGGTGATCAACGTGGTCTACGCCTTCTTCGACACCTTCGCGATCGTCGATGCGGCCACGCAGGGCGGCCCGGGCAAGGACACGACCATCCTGGTCTACAAGGTCTACCACGACGGCTTCAAGGGCCTGGACCTCGGCGGTTCGGCTGCGCAGTCGGTCGTGCTGATGGTGATCGTGGTGGCGCTGACGGTGATCCAGTTCCGCTACGTCGAGAAGAAAGTGCAGTACTGATGATGAAACAGAAGAAGAACGAACTCGGCGGGGCGCAGCATGGTTGAGAAACGCGGCACCCACGGCATCCTGGCCCACGTCGTGATGATCCTCGGCGTCTTCATCGTCGCCTTCCCGCTCTACCTGGCGTTCGTGGCCTCCACGCACACGGCGCAGGAGATCGTGCAGGCGCCAATGCCGCTCCTGCCCGGCTCGAACATGATCGACAGCTACAAGGGCGCGCTCTTCGGTCGCGAGAGCAGCGCGGGCTCCAATGCCCCCGTGGCGCACATGATGTGGGTGAGCTTCGTGACGGCGATGGTGATCTCCATCGGCAAGATCGCGATCTCGCTGCTGTCGGCCTTTGCCATCGTCTACTTCCGCTTCCCGTTCAAGAAGATCTGCTTCTGGGCCATCTTCGTGACGCTGATGCTGCCGGTGGAGGTGCGCATCCTGCCCACCTACAAGGTGCTGTCGGACCTGAACATGCTGAACACGTATGCGGGCCTCACGGTGCCGCTGATCGCGTCGGCCACGGCCACCTTCCTGTTCCGCCAGTTCTTCCTGACGGTGCCGGACGAGCTCACCGAAGCCTCGCGCATGGATGGCGCAAGCCCGATGCGGTTCTTCTTCGACGTGCTGCTGCCGCTGTCGAAGACCTCGATCGCGGCGCTGTTCGTGATCCAGTTCATCTACGGATGGAACCAGTACCTCTGGCCGCTGCTCGCGACCACGAGCGAAGACATGTACCCCGTGGTGGTCGGCATCAAACGCATGATCGCCGGCGGCGACGGGCAGAACGAATGGAACGTCGTGATGGCCACCGCCATCCTCGCCATGCTGCCGCCCGCGCTGGTGGTGGTCTTGATGCAAAAGTGGTTCGTCAAGGGCCTTGTGGACACTGAGAAATAGGCTCGCCCCCAGGCTGCGCGCACTTCGTGTCGCTTCGCCAACCCCCTACCGGGGGCACCACCAGCGGCCCGGCAAAGCCGGTTCCGCGGTGGTTCTGGAAATAACAGTGCCTCGCGATAGAGGCCGCAATCGAGAAGAACATGGCTGCACTTTCCCTTCGCAACGTCATCAAGCGCTACGGCCACGGGCCGAAAGCCAACCAGGTCATCCACGGCGTGAGCGCCGAGATCGCCGACCATGAATTCATCGTGATCGTCGGGCCCTCGGGCTGCGGCAAATCGACGCTGCTGCGCATGGTGGCCGGCCTCGAGGAAATCTCGGCCGGCGAAATCTCCATCGGCGGCCGGGTGGTGAACGAGCTCGAACCTTCCGAGCGCGACATCGCCATGGTGTTCCAGAACTACGCGCTCTATCCGCACATGAGCGTGTTCGCCAACATGGCCTACGGGCTGAAGATCGCCAAGGTGCCGGTGCCCGAGATCAAGGTGCGCGTCGACAAGGCTGCGAAGATCCTCGAACTCGGCCACCTGCTCGAACGCAAGCCGCGCGAACTCTCGGGCGGCCAGCGCCAGCGCGTGGCCATGGGCCGCGCGATCGTGCGGCAGCCGCAGGTGTTCCTGTTCGACGAGCCGCTGTCGAACCTCGACGCCAAGCTGCGCGCGCAGACGCGCCTCGAAATCCAGAAGCTGCACCGCGAGCTCGGCATCACCTCGCTCTTCGTCACGCACGACCAGGTCGAGGCGATGACGCTGGCGCAGCGCATCATCGTGATGAACGGCGGCGTGATGGACCAGTTCGCGACGCCCGAAGAGGTGTATTCCAAGCCGGCCACCACCTTCGTGGCGAGCTTCATCGGCTCGCCGCCGATGAACCTGCTGAGGCATGCACCGGGCGTGCGGCCGGGCCAGATCCTCGGCATCCGCCCCGAGCACATGAAGCTCGACGAAAGCGGCTGGACGGTGCAGGTGGAGCAGGTCGAGCTGCTGGGCGCCGAACGGCTGGTCTACGGCCGCATCGGCGACGAGCAGATCATCATGCGCACCGACGAAGGCGATCACCCGCCGGTCACCGGCGACACGGTGAAGATCGCAGCGCGCGAAGACAAGCTGCACTGGTTCGACGCAGGATCAGGCAAGCGCGCGGACTGAACGATGGCGGAACGCAGCCCCTGGCCCTACCCCCGCTGGGTCGCGCATCGCGGCGCCGGCAAGCTCGCGCCCGAGAACACGCTCGCAGCGTTCCGGTTCGGCGCTTCGCACGGCTACCGCATGTTCGAGTGCGACGCCAAGCTCAGCGCGGACGGCGTGCCCTTCCTGATGCACGACGCCACGCTGGACCGCACCACCAACGGTCATGGCATCGGCGGCCAGCAGCCCTGGAGCGCGCTTTCGCAGCTCGACGCGGGCAGCTGGCATTCGCGCAGCTTCGCGGGCGAACCACTGCCGACGCTGGAGAACCTGGCCCGTTTCTGCCTGGCCAACGGCTACCTGCTCAACATCGAGATCAAGCCCACGCCCGGCGCCGAGCGCGAGACCGGTGAAGTGGTGGCGCGGGAAGCCGCGCGCCTCTGGCAAGGCGCGGCGATTCCCCCGCTGCTCACCTCCTTCCAGGTCGAGTCGCTCAAGGGCGCCGCCGCGACGCAACCCGAGCTGCCGCGCGGCCTGCTGCTCGACACGCTGTGGACCGGCTGGCTCGACGCCGCACGCGATCTCGGCTGCACGGCCATCGTCTGCAACCACGCGCTGTGGGACGCCGCCACCGTTGCGCAGGTGCACGGCGCCGGCCTGCGCTCGCTGAGCTACACCGTCAACGACGACTGGGCTGCGCAGCGGCTGATCGACCTGGGCACCGACGGCATCATCACCGACAGGGTCGACCTGTTCAGCCCCGGCGGCTGAGCCTCACAGCGCTTACCAGCTCTTACGAAATGGCGGCTTCTATGATGCGGCCATGAGTTGGATCCCCCGCCTAGCGACCTTTTGCCTCGCCGCCTTCCTGATGTGCGGGAGCGCAATGGCGCAACCCGACCTCGGCGGCAGCGCCACGTCGCTGCCCGCGCCCACGCCCACGGTGGCCGAGCTGCGCGAGCAGTTCGCCAGGATCACAGCGGCAGCTGGCACCGACGACGATGCGCGCAAGCTGCTCACGCAGATCAACGAGATCGGCACGCAGGCCGACAAGTTCGTCACCGCGCGCACCGGCGAGCTGGCCGACCTGAATGCGCGACTGGGCGAGCTCGGCAATCCGCCGRCCGCGGGCGCCACCGAAGACCCCGACATCACGCGCCAGCGTGCGCGCCTGACCAAAGAGCGCAACGCACTCGACGCTGACATCCGGCTGGCGCGCCTGCTGTCCGTCGACGTGCGCCAACGCGGCACCGAGCTGGTCACGCAGCGCCGGGCACTGTTCGAGGCGCAGCTGACCGAGCGTGCGGCTTCGCCGCTCGGCGGGGAGTTCTGGAGCGATCTGCGCGAGGCCTGGCCCGACGACCTGGAACGGTTGAAGACGATGTCGGCCGCCCTGAACGACGGCCTCCAGACCGCGCTTCAGCCGGCATCCCGCACCCAGGTGATTGCCGCCCTGATCGCCGCGCTGCTGTTCGCGGTGCTCGGCAACTGGGCCGCCGAGCACGTGCTCACTCGCCTCGCCGCGCGGCTGCTGCCGGCCGGGCGCCTGCGGCGCTCGCTGCTGGTGATCGGCATCGTGGGAAGCCACGTGCTGCTGGTCGCGTTGGCCGCGCACGGCTTCGTGGCGGTGCTCAAGGAATACGCCACCTGGGAGCCCCAGGCCCGCAAGGCGCTGCAGTCGGCGGCGCAGGCGCTGGTGTTCATGGCCTTCGTGATCGGGCTGGGCCGCGGGCTGCTCGCCACCCGCCGGCCCTCGTGGCGCCTGCCGCCGATTCCCGATGCCATGGCAACCCGCCTCGCCGCCCTGCCCTGGCTGGTCGCGCTGGTGGCGGCGCTGGCATGGACGCCGGCCGAGGTCAACGCGCTGATCGATGCGAGCTTCGCGGCCGTGGTGGCCACGCATGTGCTCACGGCGCTGGTGCTCACCACGCTGGTCGGCGCGGTGCTCTACCTGCTGAAGCCGCTGCGCGCCGACGCGCCCGAGGCCGGCCTGCCCGAGCGGCCGATGTGGGTCGGCCTGCTGGTCGCCTTGATCGGCGTGCTGATGATTGCGATCTGGGTGCTGGTGGCCGTCGGCTATGTGGCGCTCGCGAGCTTCCTCGCCTCGCAGCTCACCTGGAGCGGCATCGTGGCCGCGGCCTTCTATGTGCTGTTCAAGTTCGCCGACGACGTGTTCATGGCCATCGTGTCGTCGCGCAGCACCTTCGGCCAGCGCCTGCAGAAGAGCTTCGGCCTCGCGCCGCAGACGCTGGACCAGGCCGCCACGGTGCTCTCGGGCCTGAGCCGCATCGGGTTGTTCTTCTACATGCTGATCGCGCTGGCCGCGCCGCTGGGCACCGGGCCGGGCGAAGTGTTCCAGCGCAGCGGCAAGTTCGGCACCGGCGTGAAGGTGGGCGAGTTCCAGCTGGTGCCGGGTGCGATCCTGAGCGCCCTGGCCGTGGCGGTGGTCGGCTTCATCGTGCTGCGGGTGTTCAAGCGCTGGCTCGAACGCAGCTACCTGCCCAACACGCAGCTCGAGCCCGGCATGCAGAGCTCGATCACCACGCTGCTGGGCTACGTGGGCGGCATCCTGGTGATCGCGTTCACGCTCTCGGCCCTGGGCATCGGCATCGAGCGCATCGCGTGGGTGGCGAGTGCGCTGTCGGTGGGCATCGGCTTCGGGCTGCAGGCGATCGTGCAGAACTTCATCTCGGGCCTGATCCTGCTGGCCGAGCAACCGGTGAAGGTGGGCGACTGGGTGGTGCTGGGCACGGCCGAGGGCGACGTGCGGCGCATCAACGTGCGCGCCACCGAGATCCAGCTCGGCGACCGCTCGACGCTGATCGTGCCGAACTCGGAGTTCATCACCAAGACCGTGCGCAACATGACGCTGGCCAATGCCGAGGGCCGCGTGCTGATCCGCCTGCCGATGCCGCTGACCACCGACGCGCAGCGCGTGCGCGAGCTGATCCTCACGGCCTGCCGCGAGCACGAAGGCGTGCTGGAAACACCGGCACCGTCGCTCACGCTCGAAGGCATCGAGAACAGTCTCCTGATCTTCCAGGCAATCGCCTATGTGGCGAGCCCTCGGCTCGCGGGCGGCATTCGCAGCGACCTGCTGTTCGCCATCCTCGATGCGTTCAAAGAGGCCTCGCTGCCGATGGCCACGCCGACCACGCTGGTGATGGCATCGACGGAGCCGGCCGCGGCCCCCGTCGTGCCCGAGACGTCGAACTCGCCGATTCCCGGCATGCCGACCTGAGGCCGTTCACTCCAGCGGCAGGGCGCTGGTGCACTTGATCTCGTTGAGGCACACGCTCGAACGCACGGCCGACACGCCCGGCATGTGCATCAGCGTGTGCATCAGGAACTGCGAGAGCGACTCTAGGTCGCGCGCGACCACCTTGAGCACGTAGTCGAAGTCGCCCGTCACCGAATAGCACTCGAGGATCTGCTTCAGGTCGGCGATCAGGTCCTGGAACTTGGGCAGCTCGTCGACGTGGCCGCGCGCCATAGTCACGTGGATGAACGCGATCACCCCGAGCCCGACGTGGCGCGCATTCAGGTGCGCCGCATAGCCGTTGATCAGGCCCAGTTCTTCCAGCCGCCGGTGGCGCCGCATGCACTGCGCGGGCGACAGGTTGGCCACCTCCGACAGCTCGAGGTTGGTTGCGCGGCCATGCACCTGCAGGTGGTCAAGAATCCTGCGGTCGATCCGGTCGAGCTCGATCTCATGCAATTTCATCTCTCACATCCTCCGATAGATGCAATTATGTTTCCTAAAGCGGGGTAAGCCCGATAAGCGCATGCACCTTAATTGTGCAAAGTAGCATCTAGACTTCAAAGCTGCCGGAATTGCACGCTGCCATTCCGGACCGCTGAATTCCCCGCCCCGGCGCGCGCCGGCAGCCGCACTCAGACACATTCATCCCCCATCCGGAGACCCTCACGTGAAAAACGCCTTGCTTCGCACCTCCTTCAGCGCCGTGGCCCTGGCCCTCGGCATGCTGGCCGCCGCGCCGTCCCGCGCGGCCGACACCAAGTCGGTGGCGGTGACCGCCATCGTCGAGCACCCGGCCCTCGATGCCGTGCGCGACGGCGTGAAGGCCGAGCTCAAGGCCGCCGGCTACGAAGAAGGCAAGAACCTCAAGTTCAGCTACCAGAGCGCGCAGGGCAACGTGGGCACCGCGGCCCAGATCGCCCGCAAGTACGTGGGCGATGCCCCCGACGTGATCGTCGCCATCGCCACGCCCTCGGCGCAGGCCGTGGTGGCCGCCACCAAGAGCATTCCCGTCGTGTACTCGGCCATCACCGACCCGGTGGCCGCCAAGCTGGTGAAGAACTGGGACGCCACCGGCACCAACGTGACCGGCGTGTCCGACCTCTCGCCGCTCGAGAAGCACGTCGGCCTGATCAAGCAGGTGGTGCCGAACGCCAAGCGCATCGGCGTGATCTACAGCCCCGGTGAAGCCAACTCGGTGGCCATCGTCGCCTCGCTCAAGAAGGCCGCCGCCGATGCCGGCATGACCGTCGTCGAAGCCGCCGCCGCGCGCACCGTGGACGTGCCGACCGCCGCCCAGAGCCTCGTGGGCAAGGCCGACGTGATCTACACGCCGACCGACAACAACGTGGTCTCGGCCTTCGAAGGCATCGTGAAGGTGGCCCAGCAGGCCAAGCTGCCTGTGGTGGCTGCCGACACGGCAACCGTCGAGCGCGGTGCCGTGGCGGCCCTCGGCCTGAACTACGGCGACATCGGCCGCCAGACCGGCAAGATCGTGGTGCGCATCCTCAAGGGCGAGAAGCCCGGCACCATCGCCTCGCAGACCAGCACCAACTTCGAGCTGGTGGTGAACCCCGGCGCGGCCAAGCTGCAGGGCGTGACCCTGTCCGAGACGCTGCTGAAGACGGCCAAGGTCGTGAGCACGAAGTAAGCCCAGCTTTTCCATGTCGCTCATCGCTTCGCTGGGCGCCATCGAGATCGGTCTGATATTCGGACTGGTCGCGCTGGGCGTCTTCATGTCGTTTCGCATCATCAACTTTCCCGACCTCACGGTGGACGGCAGCTTTCCGCTGGGCGCCGCCGTGGCCGCGACGCTGATCGTCGCCGGCTGGAACCCGGCCGCCGCCACCGCGGTGGCCTGCGTGGCCGGCGCCGCGTCGGGGTGGATCACCGCCTGGCTCAACGTCAAGCTCAAGATCATGCAGCTGCTCGCGAGCATCCTGGTGATGATCGCGCTCTACTCCGTCAACCTGCGCGTGATGGGCAAGCCCAACGTGGCGCTCATCACCGAACCCACGGTGTTCAGCATGGTCGACTTCGGCGGCATGCCCGAGCAGTGGGCCAAGCCGCTGTTGCTGCTCCTGATCGTGCTCGCTGCGAAGATCGTGGTCGACATGTTCTTCGCTTCCGAAGCCGGCCTGGCGATGCGCGCCACCGGCGGCAATGCGCGCATGGCGCGGGCCCAGGGCATTTCGACCGACTTCCACACGATGGCGGGCCTGGCGCTCTCCAACGCGCTGGTGGCGCTGGCCGGCGCCCTGTTCGCGCAGAGCCAGGGCACGGCCGACATCTCGATGGGCGTGGGCACGATCGTGATCGGCCTGGCGGCGGTGATCATCGGCGAGACGCTGCTGCCCGCGCGCAGCATGGTGATCACCACGCTGGCCTGCGTGCTGGGTGCGCTCTTGTACCGCTTCTTCATCGCGATGGCGCTCAACACCGACTTCATGGGCCTGCAGGCGCAGGACCTGAATCTGGTGACCGCCGTGCTGGTGGCGTTCGCGCTGCTGGTGCCTGCCTACAAGCGCAAGCTGGGCGGACTCTTCAAGGGGAAGAACTGATGCTGCGCGCCCAACAACTCGAGATGACCTTCAACCCGGGCACGCCGATCGAGAACCGCGTGCTGCGCGGGCTCAGCCTGGAGATTCCCACGGGCCAGTTCGTCACCGTGATCGGCTCGAACGGCGCGGGCAAGTCGACCTTTCTCAATGCGGCGAGCGGCGACCTGATCGTCGACAAGGGCAGCATCGAGATCGACGGCAAGGACGTGACCCGCATGAACGCCTGGCAGCGCTCGGGCATGGTGGCCCGCGTGTTCCAGGACCCGATGGCCGGCACTTGCGAGGCACTCACCATCGAGGAGAACATGGCACTGGCATGGAAGCGCGGCGAGCGGCGAGGCTTCGGTTTCTCGCTCAATCGCAAGCTGCGCGAGCTGTTCCGCGAGAAGCTGTCGATCCTGAAGCTCGGGCTGGAAAACCGGCTGGCCGACCGCATCGGCCTGCTGTCGGGCGGGCAGCGGCAGGCGGTGAGCCTGCTGATGGCCTCGCTCAAGCCCTCGCGCATCCTGCTGCTCGACGAGCACACGGCGGCGCTCGACCCGAAGACCGCGGCCTTCGTGCTGGAGCTGACCGCCAAGATCGTCGAAGGCAGCCAGCTGACCGCGATGATGGTGACGCACAGCATGCGGCAGGCGCTGGACTACGGCTCGCGCACGGTGATGCTGCACGAAGGCCAGGTGATCCTCGACGTGGCCGGGCCGGAACGCTCGGGGCTCGACGTGCCCGACCTGCTGCGGATGTTCGAGCAGACCCGCGGCGAGAAGCTGGACGACGACAAGTTGCTGCTAGCGTAGCCGGTTCCGCGGTATCCCTGGAAAGGGCTGGTCGGGACTTTCAGCGGCGCCAGCCGCGCATCGCTAGCCATTGCGCGGTGCCGCAGACCGCCACGAGCGCGGCGTAGGTCGTCATCGTCCCGTCGCGACCGAACACCACCAGGCCGGCCAGCAGGACCAGCACACCGGCCCCGAAGGTGATCGCCCATTGCACCCACCAGCGCGGAACGCCCGCGCGGTGCCCGCCCAGATACCGGCCCGCCACGACCAGCACCAGGGCGATGAACGCCGCAGGTGCCACAAAATTAAGCAGGTGATTGAGGAGGGCCAGCAGGTCCATCAGGGAGGCCGCGAACATGCGGCGAAGGTTATGGCTGTCATAGGGAAAGCCATTTGTCCCTGCGCAAGCCTGGTGCGGCTGCTGATTTTATAATCACGGCCATGTCAGTCTGGGCTCTTGGCTTGAACCATACGACCGCGCCGCTCGATCTGCGTGGTCGTTTCGCGTTCGCGCTCGATCAGCTGGCCCCGACGCTGCAGAGTCTGCGCAGCTCCTTTGCCAGCGGCCGCCACCCCCAGGTCGAGGCCGCAATCATCTCGACCTGCAACCGCACCGAGATCTATTGCGCGTCCGAGCACATCGCCCTCGACCACACGTTCGGCTGGCTGGCCGAGAGCGGTGGCGTGGCTCCCGCCCTGCTGCGCTCGCATGCCTACACCCTGCACGACGACGAAGCCGCGCGCCATGCCTTCCGCGTGGCCAGCGGGCTCGATTCGATGGTGCTCGGCGAAGCCCAGATCCTCGGACAGATGAAGGATGCGGTGCGCGCGGCCGAAACCGCCGGCGCGCTCGGCAGCACGCTCAACCAACTGTTCCAGCGCTCTTTTGCGGTCGCCAAGGAAGTGCGCACAGCCACCGAGATCGGGGCGCATTCCATCAGCATGGCCGCGGCGGCCGTTCGGCTGGCCGGTCAGCTCTTTGAAGACCTGCATCAGACACGCGTGCTGTTCGTCGGCGCAGGCGAAATGATCGACCTCGCGGCCACGCACTTCGCGGCCAGGGAGCCGAAGTCCATCGCCATTGCCAACCGCACGCTCGAACGCGGCGAAAAGCTGGCCTCGCGCTTCGGCGGCGAGGCGATGCGGCTGGCCGACCTGCCGACGCGGCTGGCCGAATTCGACATCGTGGTGAGCTGCACCGCGAGCACGCTGCCGATCATCGGCCTCGGCGCCGTCGAGCGCGCGCTCAAGGCGCGCAAGCACCGCCCGATGTTCATGGTCGACCTGGCCGTGCCGCGCGATATCGAGCCCGAGGTGAAGGCGCTCGAAGACATCTACCTCTACACCGTCGATGACCTCGCGCAGGTGGTGCAACAGGGCCAGGCCAACCGCCAGGCCGCCGTGGCGCAGGCCGAAGTGATCATCGATGCCGGCGTGCAAAGCTTCATGCACTGGCTGGGCCAGCGCGGCACGGTGCCGCTGATCCAGCAGCTCAATGCCCAGGCCGACGAATGGCGCACCGCCGAGATGGCGCGGGCGCGCAAGCTGCTGGCCAAGGGCGAGTCGGTCGATGCGGTGCTCGAGGCGATGTCGCGCGGGCTCACGCAGAAGATGATGCACGGCGCGATGGCCGAGCTGCATGCGGGCGACGCCGCGTCGCGCGAGCAGACCGCGCAAACCATCTCGCGACTGTTCCTGCGCAAAGAGCGTTAGCGACGCTCGTCAGCGGCCCGGCTCTGTTTGCCGCGGTCTCCATGCGCCCTGCCGCTGCATTGCGGCACCCTTCCCCCTTTTTTCCGAGCCTCTTTTCCGCCGTGAAAACCTTTCTGCGCCATCAACTCGAACGCTATGTCCAGCGCCTCGGCGAACTCGACTTCCTGCTCTCGCGCGAAGACATCATGAGCGACATGGCGCAGTACCGCACCATCTCGCGCGAGCACGCCGAGGTCACGCAGATCGCCGGCCGCTACGAGCGCTATACGCAGCGCGAGGCCGACATCGCCGGTGCGAAGGAGATGCTCGATGACCCCGACATGGCCGAGATGGCGCACGAAGAAATCGCGGGCGCCGAAGCCGAACTGGTGCAGCTCGAAGAAGAGCTGCAGCGCCTGCTGCTGCCCAAGGACCCCGACGACGCACGCAACGCCTTCCTCGAAATCCGCGCGGGCACGGGCGGCGACGAGTCGGCCTTGTTCGCGGGCGACCTGTTGCGCATGTACACGCGCTACTGCGAGCGCGCCGGCTGGCGCTGCGAGGTCGTGAGCGAAAGCGAGAGCGAGCTCGGCGGCTACAAGGAAGTGGTGATCCGCATCGTCGGCGACGAAGTGTTCGGCCACCTGCGCTTCGAATCGGGCGGCCACCGCGTGCAGCGCGTGCCGGCCACCGAGACGCAGGGCCGCATCCACACGAGCGCCTGCACGGTGGCCGTACTGGCCGAGCCCGACGAGACTGTTGCAGTGCAGATCAATCCCGCCGACCTGCGCATCGACACCTACCGCGCGAGCGGCGCCGGCGGCCAGCACATCAACAAGACCGACTCGGCCGTGCGCATCACGCACATCCCGACCGGCATCGTGGCCGAGTGCCAGGACGACCGCAGCCAGCACCGCAACAAGGCGAAGGCACTGCAGGTGCTGTCCGCACGCATCCAGGAGAAGGACCGCAGCGAACGCGCCGCCAAGGACGCCGCGATGCGCAAGGGGCTGATCGGCAGCGGTGACCGCTCGGACCGCATCCGCACCTACAACTTCCCGCAGGGGCGGCTCACCGACCACCGGATCAACCTCACGCTCTACAAGCTGCTGGCGATCATGGAAGGCGACCTCGGCGACGTGCTGGACGCCTTGCGCGCCGCGCGCGAGGCCGAGCAACTGGCCGAGCTGGAATCGAGCCTGCCGGCATGACGATGACGACCATCACCGCGCCGTCCACCGTGGCGCAGGCGCTCGCAGCGGCCGTGGCCCTGGGCATCGACCGCCTGGACGCCCAGTTGCTGCTGCTGCGCGCCCTGGGGCGCGCCCCGCACGACCGGGCCTGGCTGCTGGCGCACGACACCGATGCCCTTTCCGATGCGGCGTGGGCCATGCTCGCGCCGCAGCTGTCGCGCCGGCTGGCAGGCGAACCGGTGGCGTACCTGCTGGGCGAAAAGGAATTCCACGGCCTCAGCCTGCAGGTGGACGCGCGGGTGCTCGTGCCGCGCCCGGACACCGAAACGCTGGTCGACTGGGCCTTGCAGTGCCTCGGCGGCCATGAAGCCCCGCGTGTTCTCGACCTCGGCACCGGCAGCGGTGCGATCGCATTGGCGCTGCAGCATGCGCGCCCCGATGCGCAGGTGGACGCCGTCGATGCCAGCGCAGACGCACTGGCCGTCGCCGAGGCCAACGCCCGGCGCCTCGGCCTGCCGGTGCGTTTCAGCCAGGCCAGTTGGCTCGACGGCGCCGCCGGCGGCTACACGGTCATCGCCAGCAATCCGCCGTACATCGCCGCCGGCGATCCGCACCTGCCCGCGTTGCGCCACGAGCCCTCCGCCGCACTGGTCGCGGGCGCCGACGGGCTCGACGACATCCGGCAGATCGTCCGGAACGCCCCTTCCCACCTCGCAGACGGCGGCTGGCTGCTGCTCGAACACGGCCACGACCAGGCCCTGGCCGTGCGCCAACTGCTCGAAACCCGCGGTTTCGCCGAAGTCCAAAGCCGGGATGACCTGGCAGGCATCCAGCGCTGCTCCGGCGGAATCTGGCGCACGGTGAAATAATCTCTTCAGCCCACTTTTCAGGAGTCCCCATGTCCGACGCTCAGCAACGCATCGACGATCTCGTCAAAACCAACGACCTCGTGCTCTTCATGAAGGGCAATGCCAGCTTCCCGATGTGCGGTTTCTCGGGCCGCGCCATCCAGATCCTCAAGGCCGTCGGCGTCGACACGAAGACGCTCAAGACCGTCAACGTGCTCGAGGACGACGGCATCCGCCAGGGCATCAAGGAATACAGCAACTGGCCCACGATCCCCCAACTCTATGTGAAGGGTGAATTCGTCGGCGGCTCGGACATCATGATGGAGATGTACGAGTCGGGCGAACTCCAGCAGGTGCTGAACAGCAACCCTGCCTGATTCCGCCGGGCCTGCCATGAGCCACGATCACGCAGATCACGGCCATTCGCACGAGAGCGACGAGGCCGGGCCGGCATGGAAGCATGACGGCGTGCGTGTGATCGGGGCCAACCAGCTCGACGTCAACACCGCGCAGACGCCCGGCATGAACCGGGCCGCCGCCATCAACTTCGCCCGCGTGGGCGCCCAGAAGCTCTGGGCCGGCACGGTGACCATCCATGCCGACGCCAAGACCGGTGCCCATCACCACGGGCACCTCGAATCGGTAATCTACGTCGTGCGCGGCCGGGCCCGCATGCGATGGGGCGAGAAGCTCGAGTTCACGGCCGAAGCCGGCCCGGGCGATTTCATCTATGTGCCGCCCTATGTGCCGCACCAGGAAATCAACGCCAGCGCGACCGAGTCGCTGGAATGCGTGCTGTGCCGCAGCGATGGCGAGGCCGTGGCGGTGAACCTCGACATCGAGCCGGTCGAGAAACCCGAATCGGTACTCTGGGTCGACCCGACCCATCCGCACGGCGGGGTCTAGGCTCTCCCCCAGGCTTCGCGCACTTCGTGTCGCTTCGCCAACCCCCTTCCGGGGGCAACACCAGCGGCCCGGCGAAGCCGGTTCCGCGGTGTTCGCTGGAATGCGCCCCAGTCATGGCACCATGGCACTCTTCGCCGTGCCACCATGACCCTGACCCAAAGCCTGCTCATCATCGTTCTGCTGATCGCGATGAGCGCCTTCTTTTCCCTCGCCGAGATCACCCTGGCTGCCTCGCGCCGCCTGCGCCTGCGCCAGATGGCCGACGAGGGCGACCTGCGCGCCGATCGCGTGCTGCGCGTCCAGGAGCAGCCCGGCCACTACTTCACCGTGGTGCAGATCGGCCTCAACGCGGTGGCGATCCTCGGTGGTGTCGTGGGTGAGGGCTCGCTCAGCCCCTATTTCGCGCGCTTCTTCGAGAACTGGCTGAGCGTCGAAGTCTCGGCGAACGTGGCCTTCCTGTGCTCGTTCGTGATCGTCATCGCGGTGTTCCTGGTGTTCGCCGACCTGTTTCCCAAGCGGCTCGGCATGAGCAACCCGGAGCGCATCGCGGTGCGCATGGTCGGGCCGATGCTGGTGCTGATCACCACCTTCAAGCCACTCGTGTGGTTCTTCACCCGCGCGACCGACATGCTCTTCAAGCTGCTCGGCATGCCGCTGGTGCGCGACGACAAGATCACCTCGGCCGACATCCTGGCCATGACCGAAGCCGGTGCACGGGCCGGCGTGCTCGCGGTGCGCGAGCAGCAGGTGATTGCCAATGTGTTCGAGCTCGAGACGCGCCTGGTGAGCAGCGTGATGACGGCGCGCGACAGCATCGCCTGGTTCCTGCACGACGACCCCGAGTCGGTGCTGCGCGCCCGCATCGTGGCCGAGCCTTTTTCGGCCTACCCGGTGTGCGATGGCGACATCGACCACGTGCTCGGCTACGTCGACGCCAAGGACATGTTCCAGCGCGTGCTGAGCGGCCAGCCGCTGGCCTTCGACCAGGGGCTGACACTGCACAAGGCATTGGTGATTCCCGACCGGCTCTCGCTGACCGAGGTGCTCGAGCAGTTCCAGCAGGCGCACGAGGACTTCGCGATCATCGTCAACGAGTACAGCCTGGTGGTGGGCGTGATCACGCTCAACGACGTGATGAGCACGGTGATGGGCGACCTGGTGTCGATGCCCGACGAAGAACAGATCGTCCGGCGCGACGAGAACTCCTGGCTGATCGACGGCATCACGCCGATCCAGGACGTGCAACGCGCGCTGCACATCGACGAACTGCCACACGCCGACGAATACGAGACGCTGGCTGGCTTCCTGATGGTGATGCTGCGCCGCGTGCCGAAGCGGACCGACAGCGTGACCTGGGCCGGTTATACCTTCGAGGTGATGGACGTCGACAGCTACCGCATCGACCAGGTCATGGTGACGAAGGGCTCGGCCATCGCCAAGGCCTGAGGGGTCACTCAGGCCGGAGAAGAGCGATCGCGTTCGCTCTCGCGGGCCTTGTCGTCGTAGGCCCAGAGCCGCTGGTTCGCAAACACCGCATTCGGATACGGCGACTTGCCGCGACTGCCGTTGTAGCGGCCCAGCGTCATGTACAGGTCGCCGTTCTCGCGGTCGAGGTAGTGGCGCAGGATCACGCAGCCGAAACGCAGATTGGTCTGCATGTGGAAGAGCTTGGCCGAGTCGCTGTCGCCGATCACGCGCGTCCAGAACGGCATGACCTGCATGTAGCCGCGCGCGCCGGCGCTCGACACCGCGTACTTGCGGAAGTTGCTTTCGACCTGGACCAGCCCGAGCACCAGGCTCACGTCGAGCCCCGAGCGCTTGGCTTCATACCAGACCGTCTGCAGGAATTCCTTGCGCGACGGCCAGTCGGCGATCTTCTTCTTGAGCCGCTCGCTCATTTCGCCGAGCCAGCGCAGGTAGGCCAGCCGGGCCTCGGTGTTCGAAAACTCGGGAACCGGCGGCGCCTTGTTGTGAATGGCCGAGCTCAACGCGGTGCGCACCGAGTCGATCAGGGGTTCTTCGATCTGGGCGCCGGCGAAAGCCGCCTGCGGTATCGCTGCCAACGACAGGGCAGCCGAAGTTGCGGCAAACCCGATGCACTGGCGCCGGGAGATGGAGATGGAGGTGCCACCCGCCTGGGCGGCTGCCTGGAGGTCGTCGAAACGGCCAGTGAAGCTCATGCAGCGAGCTTGCCGGCGATGAAGTCGGCGATGCCGGCCGACGGCACCTTGGTGGCGGCGGTGTCGCGGCGGTGTTGGTACTCGAGCTGGCCTTCCTTGAGGCCACGGTCGGAAATGACCACGCGGTGCGGCACGCCGATCAGTTCCCAGTCGGCGAACATCGCGCCGGGGCGCTCGCCGCGGTCGTCGAGCAGCACGTCGACGCCGGCCGCGAGCAACTGCTCGTAGAGCGCCTCGGCAGCCGCCTTGACCTCGGGGCTGCGGTCCATGCCGATCGGGCAGACCACCACGGTGAAGGGTGCCAGGGCATCGGGCCAGATGATGCCGCGCTCATCGTGGTTCTGTTCGATGGCGGCGGCCGGCAGGCGCGTGATGCCGATGCCGTAGCAGCCCATCTCGAGGAACTGCGGCTTGCCCCCTTCGTCGAGGTAGGTGGCGTTCATGTCCTTGCTGTATTTGGTGCCGAGCACGAACACGTGGCCGACCTCGATGCCGCGCTCGATGGCCAGCACGCCCTTGCCGTCGGGCGAGGCGTCGCCTGCGACCACATTGCGGATGTCGGCCACCAGGTCGGGCTCGGGCATGTCGCGGCCCCAGTTGACGCCGGTCATGTGGAAGTCGACCTCGTTGGCGCCGGTGATCCAGTCAGCCAGCACGGCGGCCTCGCGGTCGGCCACGAGCTTGACGGGCTTCTTGAGGTTCAGCGGGCCGAGGTAGCCGGGCTTGCAGCCGAAGTGGTCCTCGATTTCGGCGAGGGTCGCGAAGCGGAAGCCCTTGTCCAGGCCGGGCACCTTGCCGACCTTGATCTCGTTCATGTCGTGGTCGCCGCGCAGCAGCAGCAGCCAGACCTGCGAACCCTTGAGGTTGCCGGCCTCGTCGAGGATGTCGGTGGCCAGCACCAGCGACTTGACGGTGGTCGAGAGCGGCACGCCGAGGAGCTCGGCCACATCGGCGCAGGTGCTCTTGCCGGGGGTCGGCGTCTTTTCGAGCGCCTTGGCGGCTGCAGGGCGCGGGCCGGCCGGGGCCAGCGCCTCGGCCTTTTCCATGTTGGCGGCGTAGTTGCTGTCGGGACAATAGACGATGGCGTCCTCGCCGGTCGCGGCGATCACCTGGAACTCTTCGCTCAGGTCGCCGCCGATGGCGCCGCTGTCGGCCGCGACGGCGCGGTAGCGCAACCCGAAGCGGTCGAAGATGTTGCGGTACGCCTGCGCCATGACCTGGTAGCTGGCCTTGGCCGCGTCGAGGTCGCGGTCGAAGCTGTAGGCGTCCTTCATGATGAACTCACGGCCGCGCATCAGGCCGAAGCGCGGACGGCGCTCGTCGCGAAACTTGGTCTGGATCTGGTAGAAATTCTTCGGCAGCTGCTTGTAGCTGCGGATTTCCTGGCGCGCAATGTCGGTCACCACCTCTTCGCTGGTGGGCTGGATCACGAAGTCGCGGTCATGCCGGTCCTTGATGCGCAGCAGCTCGGGCCCCATCTTGTCGAAGCGGCCGGTTTCCTGCCAGAACTCGGCCGGCTGCACGACAGGCATGGCGAGCTCGACAGCGCCGGCGCGGTTCATTTCCTCGCGCACGATCGCCTCGACCTTGCGGATCACGCGCAGCCCCATCGGCATGTAGGTGTAGATGCCCGTGCCGAGCTTCTTGATCATGCCGGCGCGCATCATGAGCCGATGGCTCGCGACCTCGGCATCGGCAGGCGCTTCCTTGAGGGTGGAGACAAAAAATCGGGAAGCTTTCATCGGGATCGCGTGATGGATTCGGAATGGGATGTGGGGGACAACTCCCCCGGGGAGACCCTGAGAGCCTGGCATCGCTCGCTTGCCGAGTGCAACCCGGCATGCATAATCGACTCAGTTCAAAAATTGGGGTTTGATTATGCTCGACCGGGACGGCTTCAGGCCCAACGTCGGCATCATCCTGCTCAACCAGAGAAACCAGGTTTTCTGGGGCAAACGCATACGCACGCATTCCTGGCAGTTTCCGCAAGGCGGCATAGATCGCGGCGAAAGTCCCGAGCAAGCCATGTTCCGGGAACTGCACGAGGAAGTGGGGCTCCATCCGGAGCATGTGCGCATCGTGGCCCGTACCCGCGACTGGTTGCGCTACGAGGTGCCGGATCGGTTCATCCGCCGTGACGCACGGGGCCACTACAAGGGCCAGAAACAAATCTGGTATTTGCTGCAACTCATCGGTCACGACTGGGATCTCAACCTGCGTGCCACCGACCATCCCGAATTCGACGCCTGGCGCTGGCACGACTACTGGGTGCCGCTCGACGTGGTCGTCGAGTTCAAGCGCGGCGTCTACGAGATGGCGCTCACCGAGCTTGCTCGCTACCTGCCTCGGCAGGATTTCCGCAACCGCTTCCTGCGCAGCAACGTGCGCGCCCGAGAATTCGAGCGCCACTCGATGGACGCTGGAGCGCCCGCGGGTCTGGACCTGCCGCCCGGCGGCAGTTTCGATCCGCATCCCGACATTCCTTCTGCGAGCGATGAACCTCTTCCTCCCAACAGCAACACGCCTTTCTTTCCGACGCAACGCTGAGCGTGCGCTCCTTCTTGCCTGCTTCGGCATCCTCGCCGGCTGCGCGTCCGGCCCGCACGACACCGACAACCCCGACTGGGCACAAGCAGGCATGCCGCCACCGCCCAAGCGGTCCGAGGCAGACACCGAGTGGGAGGAAACCGTGGCGCCGCCGCCGCCGGCTTTCAGCGAAAGCCGTCTGCTGCCGATCGAGATGCCGCCCTACATGAGCCTGAAGTTCGGCATCGACCCGGGCACGATCGCGATCACGAAGGATGGCATCGTGCGCTACGTGGTCGTGGCGCACAACCGCAACGGCGGCGGCGTCAACGCGTTCTATGAAGGCGTGCGCTGCTCGACCGCCGAGATGAAGAGCTATGCGCGCTACAACAACGGCGCCTGGCAGGAAATCACGAAGCAGGAGTGGAAGCGCATCGACGACCTGAACTCGCGCTACACGAGGGCGCTTTCGACCCAGGGCATCTGCCGCGGCAATGCGCCGCGCAACTCGGTCGGGGAAATGGTCCAGAACATCCGCAACCCGATCCGCGAAGTGCAGTGAATCGGCGGGGCTGGCGCCCCGCCCCGCCTTCGTCAGCCAGGCATCAACACCATGTTGTCGCGATGCACCATCTCCGGCTCGGCGACATAACCCAGCAGCTTCTCGAACTCGGCTGAGGGCTTGCGGCACAACAGCCGGGCCTCCACGCTCGAATAGTTGGCCAGGCCGCGAGCCAACTCGACGCCTTCGGCGTCGCGCACCGCGATCACATCGCCACGCGAGAACTCGCCCGACACGCTCGTCATGCCGATCGGCAGAAGGCTCTTGCCTTCGGCCCGCACCTTGGCCGCAGCGCCGGCATCGACGATGACGGCGCCGCGCAATTGCAGGTGGTCGGCCATCCAGCGCTTGCGTGCCTGGTGCTTGGCCGTTTGCGCCACCAGCAAGGTGCCGATGGATTCGCCCCGCGTGAGCCGCAGCAACGCATCGGGTTCGCGCCCCCAGGCGATGACGGTGGAGGCTCCCGACCCGGCCGCGCGCTTGGCCGCAAGGATCTTGGTGATCATGCCGCCGCGGCCGATGCTGGAGCCCGCCCCGCCCGCCATCGCCTCGAGCGCCGGGTCGCCGGCGGCGGCCTCGTGCACGAAGGTGGCATCGGGATCCTTGCGCGGGTCGGCGGAGTAAAGGCCCTTCTGATCCGTCAGGATGACCAGCGCGTCGGCCTCGACCAGGTTGGCCACGAGCGCGCCGAGCGTGTCGTTGTCGCCGAACTTGATCTCGTCGTTGACGACAGTGTCGTTCTCGTTGATGACCGGCACCACACCCAGCCTGAGCAGCGTGACGAGGGTCGAGCGCGCGTTGAGGTAGCGCTCGCGATCGGCCAGGTCGGCATGGGTCAGTAGCACCTGGGCGCTGCCGATCTCGTTCTCGCGCAGCTTGGTCTCGTACATCTGGGCCAGGCCCATCTGCCCGACGGCTGCAGCGGCCTGCAGTTCGTGAATCTCGTGCGGCCGGGTGCGCCAGCCGAGGCGCTTCATGCCTTCGGCAATGGCGCCGCTCGACACCATCACGACCTCGCGCCCATCGCGCACCAGCTCCGCAAGCTGCCGGCACCACTCCCCGATGGCGGCCTCGTCGAGACCGCGCCCCTCGTTGGTCACGAGGCTGGAGCCCACCTTGACGACGATACGGCGGGCATCCCGCAAGGCAGTGGATCCGGAATTCGAAGTCATTTTTAGCTGTAAGGGGCGTGAATGCTACGTATTTTGCTATTTATTCAATAGCAGTGGTGGGCGATGCCGCGCCGAGGCTCAGGAACGCTCGGGCGGCAGTTCCACGAAGCGCGGGTCGACTTCGACAGGCACCTGCTCGGCCACCTGCTGCGCCTTGACCTGCTGGTAGACTGCCTGCACCAGATGCTCGCAGCCTTCGCGCGTCAACGCCGAGATTTCGAACACCGGGCCCTTGAAGCGCAGGCGCTTCACGAAGTCCTTGACCAGCGCCGCGCGCTCGTCGGCAGGCACCATGTCGAGCTTGTTCAGCACCAGCCAGCGCGGCTTTTCGTAGAGCGCGGCATCGTATTTCTTCAGCTCGCCCACGATGGCCTTGGCCTGGGCGACCGGGTCGACCGCGTCGTCGAACGGCGCCATGTCGACCACGTGCAGCAGCAGGCGCGTGCGCTGCAGGTGACGCAGGAAGAGGTGACCGAGGCCGGCGCCTTCGGAAGCACCTTCGATCAGGCCGGGCAGGTCGGCGACCACGAAGCTCTGCTCCGGACCGACGCGCACGACGCCGAGGTTCGGGTGCAGCGTGGTGAAAGGGTAGTCCGCGATACGCGGGCGCGCGTTCGAGATGGCGCTGATCAGGGTCGACTTGCCCGCGTTGGGCATGCCGAGCAGACCGACATCGGCGAGCACCTTGAGTTCGAGCTTGAGACTCTTCTTGTCGCCCGGCCAGCCGGGGGTTTTCTGGCGTGGCGCTCGGTTGATGGCGCTCTTGAAGCGCATGTTGCCGAAGCCGCCGTCACCGCCCTTGGCGATGGTGATGACTTCGCCTTCCGTCAGCAGCTCGTACAGCACCTCGCCGGTCTCGGCATCGCTGATGATCGTGCCGACCGGCATCCTGAGCGTGATGTCGGCGCCTGCGGCGCCGAACATGTCGGAGCCCATGCCGTGCTCGCCGCGCTTGGCTTCGTGCCGGCGCGCGTAGCGGAAATCGACCAGGGTGTTGAGATTCGAATCGGCCACCGCGAACACGTGGCCGCCGCGGCCGCCGTCGCCGCCGTTGGGGCCGCCGAATTCCTTGTACTTCTCATGGCGGAACGACACGCAGCCGTTGCCGCCATCGCCGGCGGCGATGTCGATGAAGGCTTCGTCGACGAACTTCATGGGATGTCCAGTTTACAAATGAAGAAGCCCCGGCAAAGCGGGGCCTCAGGCTGATCGAAGTGACGCGAGGCTTACGCCGCGGGGGTCACGTTGACCATGTGCTTGTTGAGCGCACCCTTTTGACCGAACGACACGTGGCCGTCGACCAGGGCGAACAGCGTGTGGTCCTTGCCCACGCCGACATTCACGCCGGGGTGGAACTGGGTGCCGCGCTGGCGCACGATGATCGAGCCTGCGCTGATCAGTTCGCCGCCGAAGGCTTTCACGCCGAGCATCTTGGGCTTGGAATCGCGCCCGTTTCGCGTTGAGCCGCCGCCTTTTTTCTGTGCCATGGAATGTGCTCCTTAGCCGGCGATCGCGCCGATTTGCAGTTCGGTGAACTGCTGGCGATGGCCTTGACGTTTCTGATAGTGCTTGCGACGGCGCATCTTGAAGATGCCGACCTTGTCGTGCTTGCCGTGCGACAGTACCGTGACTGTCACCGTTGCGCCGGACACCAGGGGCGTGCCAACCTTGATTTCAGCGCCGTTTCCGACAGCCAGAACCTGGTCGATCACGATTTCCTGGCCTACGTCCGCAGCAATCTGTTCTACTTTAATTTTTTCGCCGGAAGCAACGCGATACTGCTTGCCGCCGGTTTTTATGACCGCGTACATGTAAACCTCTTAGAAATGAGTCTCCGCAGCGAATTCCGCAGAGCCCAAGATTATAGCGCGGTTTGTGCCTGCTAACACTCATCGCGATGGAGACCTCCCTGTAGGCAGGCAGCGCTCCCTATAATTTGCGCCTCCCGGCCCCCACGCCGCCTTCATTCCTCAGCAGCGCCCCGCGCCTCCGCTTTGCCAGTCCCCGCCGCCGACACCTCCCCCACCGCCACCGTGCTGGACCTGATTGCCGGCGACATGGTCGAAGTCGACCGCGTGATCGCCCGTCGCCTCAATACAGGCGTACCGCTGGTCAGCCAAGTCTCCCAATACATCATTTCCGCCGGCGGCAAGCGCCTGCGGCCCGCTCTCCTGCTGCTGATGTCGGGTGCGCTGGGCTACACGGGCGAGCAGCGCTTCAATCTGGCCGCCGTTGTGGAGTTCATCCACACGGCCACCTTGCTGCATGACGACGTGGTCGACGAATCGACCTTGCGGCGCGGCCGTGCAACCGCCAACGAATCGTTCGGCAACCCGGCCAGCGTGCTGGTCGGCGACTTCCTGTATTCGCGCGCTTTCCAGATGATGTTGGATGCAAACAACATGCGCATCATGCAAATCCTTGCCGAAGCGACCAATGTGATCGCCGAGGGCGAGGTGCTCCAGCTGATGAACATGCACGATGCATCGCTGGACGAGGCCGCGTACCTGCGCGTGATCCGCTCGAAGACCGCCAAGCTTTTCGAGGCCAGCACCCGGCTTGCCGCCGTGCTGGCAGGCGCCTCGCCGGAAGTCGAGGAAGCCTGCGCCACCTACGGCCAGGCGCTCGGCACCGCCTTTCAGGTGATCGACGACGTCCTGGATTACGCGGGCGACGCCCATGAAACAGGAAAGAACGTCGGCGACGACCTGCGCGAAGGCAAGACCACCCTGCCCCTGATTTTTGCGATGCAGCGCGGCACCCCATCCCAGAGCGGGCTGGTGCGCGCGGCCATCGAAGCAGGCGACACCGCCCAACTGGGCAAGGTCGTCGAGATCGTGCGCGAAACCGGCGCGCTGGATGCGTCTCGCGCAGCCGCTGCGGCCGAAGCGAAACGCGCAATCGATGCATTGCACGACTTTCCGTCCAATTCGCATGCCGCCGGTTTGCTACAATTGGCGGCTCAGTTGCTTGAGCGACGTGCCTGAAACACCTCACAAGAGTTGGCATCTAGGACGACTTCTTTTTCTTGCAACCAATCGGGGTGTAGCTTAGCCTGGTAGAGCGCTACGTTCGGGACGTAGAGGCCGGAGGTTCGAATCCTCTCACCCCGACCAGCCTTTGGCTGGCAAAATAATGGCCATGCCTGTTGCTGTGTAGCGGTTTACAGCGCAGGAGTGATCAGCGATGATCGTGAAGCACTTTTTCACATCTTTTGCATTTCGCTGAATGGCCGCTGCCGAACTTCCAGTTAAAGAACCCACGCAGATTGCCCTACCGGGCTTGGCGCGCGCCTTGGTCTCGGCCGGCAAGCTCCCTGCGAAGATTGCAGAGGACATCTACCAGAAGTCCCTGAACGGCCGTACCAGCTTCATTGCGGAGCTGACCGGCACCGGCGCCGTATCTGCCGCGGACCTTGCCCACACCCTCTCCTCCGCCTTTGGCGCTCCGCTGCTCGATCTCGATGCCATCGATCACCAGCGCCTGCCCAAGGACCTGCTCGACCCGAAGCTGTGTCTTGCATACCGCATCGTCGTCCTGAGCAAGCGCAACAACCGTCTCATTGTTGCCACAGCCGACCCCTCGGACCAGCAGGCGGCGGAGAAGATCAAGTTCGCGTCCCAGATGGGCGTCGACTGGGTCATCGCGGAATACGACAAGCTCTCGCGAATGATCGAAGCTGCCGCCGCAAGCGCGGCGGAGACCATCAACAGCATCGTCGGCTCGGAGTTCGAGTTCGACGACGTGACAGCCGACACCTCGGGCGACGCCAGCGAACAGGCCGTCGCCGAAGTCGAAGATGCGCCGGTCGTGCGCTTTCTTCACAAGATGCTGCTCGACGCGGTCAGCATGCGGGCTTCGGACATTCATTTCGAACCCTACGAGCACCACTACCGCGTGCGTTTCCGGGTCGACGGCGAGTTGCGCGAGATTGCCAGCCCGCCAACGGTGATCAAGGACAAGCTCGCATCCCGCATCAAGGTCATTTCGCGGCTCGACATCTCCGAGAAGCGCGTGCCGCAGGACGGCCGCATGAAGCTCAAGATCGGACCCGACCGCGTGATCGACTTTCGCGTGAGCACCCTGCCCACGCTGTTCGGCGAGAAGATCGTCGTGCGTATTCTGGATCCGAGCAGCGCGAGGCTCGGCATCGACGCGCTCGGCTATGACGCCATCGAAAAGGAACGCCTCCTTCATGCCATCGGCCGACCCTACGGCATGGTGCTCGTCACCGGACCCACGGGCTCGGGCAAGACGGTGTCGCTCTACACCTGCCTGAACCTGCTGAACCAGCCCGGCGTCAACATCGCGACGGCGGAAGACCCGTCCGAAATCAACCTGCCGGGCGTCAACCAGGTCAACGTCAACGAGCGGGCCGGGCTGACCTTCGCCACTGCGTTGCGTGCCTTCCTGCGCCAGGATCCCGACATCATCATGGTCGGCGAAATCCGCGACCTCGAAACCGCCGACATCTCGATCAAGGCCGCGCAAACCGGTCACCTGGTGCTCTCGACGCTGCACACCAACGACGCGCCCACCACGCTCACGCGCATGCGCAACATGGGCATCGCGCCGTTCAATATCGCGTCGAGCGTGATCCTGATCACGGCCCAGCGTCTCGCACGCCGGCTGTGCACGGTATGCCGCGTGCCGGCCGACATTCCACGCGAAGCATTGCTCGAAGCAGGCTTCAAGGAGTCGGACCTGAACGGCTCCTGGAAGCCTTACCGGCCTGTCGGCTGTTCGGCATGCAGCGGCGGCTACAAGGGCCGAGTCGGTATCTACCAAGTGATGCCGATCACCGAAGCCATCCAGGAAATCATCCTGCGCGATGGCAGCGCACTCGACATCGCGCAGCAATCCGAAGCCGAAGGCGTGCGCTCGCTGCGCCAGTCGGGCCTCGGAAAAGTCATGCAAGGTCTCACTTCGCTCGAAGAAGTGGTGGCGTGCACCAACGAATAACGAACACGGAATACCGGAGATCGAATGGCAACAGTGGCATCCCCCCGCTCCTCCCAGGTCACGCACAAGGAATTTGTCTTCGAATGGGAAGGCAAGGACCGCAACGGCAAGCTGGTGCGCGGCGAACTTCGGGCCGCCGGCGAAAACCAGGTGCAGGCTGCGCTGCGGCGCCAGGGCGTGCTCGCTTCCAAGATCAAGAAGCGGCGCATGCGCTCGGGCAAGGCCATCAAGCCCAAGGACATCGCGATCTTCACGCGTCAGCTGGCGACCATGATGAAGGCCGGCGTGCCCTTGATGCAGTCCTTCGACATCGTCGGCCGCGGCAATGCGAATGCGAGCGTTGCGAAGCTGCTCAACGACATCCGCGGCGATGTGGAAACGGGTACCTCGCTGTCGGCAGCCTTTCGCAAGTTTCCGAAGTACTTCGACAACCTGTATTGCAATCTGGTGGAGGCCGGTGAAGCGGCCGGTATTCTCGAAGAACTGCTCGACCGGCTTGCCACTTACATGGAAAAGACCGAGGCGATCAAATCCAAGATCAAGTCGGCATTGATGTATCCGATCTCGGTGGTCGTGGTTGCCTTCGTGGTGATCGCCATCATCATGATCTTCGTCATTCCTGCCTTCAAGCAGGTGTTCAGTTCGTTCGGTGCCGACCTGCCCGCGCCCACGCTGATCGTGATCGGCATCAGCGAGTTCTTCGTGTCCTACTGGTGGCTGATCTTCGGGGGCATCGGTGGCGGGCTCTACTTTTTCATGCAAGCCTGGAAGCGCAATGAACGTGTGCAAAAGGTCATGGACCGTCTGCTGCTTCGCATTCCGATTTTTGGCACGCTGATCGAGAAGTCATGCGTGGCGCGCTGGACCCGGACGCTGGCGACCATGTTTGCCGCGGGCGTGCCCCTGGTCGAAGCGCTCGACTCGGTGGGCGGTGCTTCGGGCAACACCGTGTATGGCGACGCCACCGCCAAGATTCAGCAGGAGGTGTCCACCGGCACCAGCCTCACCACGGCCATGACCAACGTCAACCTGTTCCCCTCGATGGTGATCCAGATGACCGCCATCGGCGAAGAGTCCGGCTCCATCGACCACATGCTGGGCAAGGCAGCCGACTTCTACGAGTCCGAGGTGGACGACATGGTTGCCGGTCTCTCCAGCCTGATGGAACCCATCATCATCGTGTTCCTCGGCACGATCATCGGCGGCATCGTGGTGTCGATGTACCTCCCCATCTTCAAGCTCGGCCAAGTCGTTTGATGCCGGTTTCGCAGGAGTTCGACGCCGCGCTGGCCGGCGTGCTGGGGCTATTGATCGGCAGTTTCCTGAACGTCGTCATCTACCGCACGCCGGTGATGATGTACCGGGACTGGCTGGCCGACGCCGTCGCCAACCTCATGTCCTCGAAGGATGCCCCTTCGCTCTGGTCGCTGGTCTTCGGCCCGAAGACCGTGCCGCCCGAGGGACTCGAGGCCGCCGCGGACAAGGCGGCCACGGCCATCGAGAATCTGCCGCCCTTCGACCTCACCCGTCCGGCATCGCGATGCGGCGCTTGCGGCCACAAGATCCGCTGGTACCAGAACATTCCTGTCCTGAGCTACCTGTTCCTGCGCGGACGCTGTGCTTCCTGCAAGACTTCGATCAGCCCGCGCTATCCGCTGGTCGAGCTGATCACGGGCGTCCTGTTCGCCCTCTGCGGCTACCGCTTCGGCCTCACCCCCACCGGCGCCTTGTGGGCCGCCTTCGCGGCGTTGCTGACTTGCCAGTTCCTGATCGATTTCGACACCCAGTTCCTGCCCGACTCGCTCAACTACACCCTCCTCTGGCTCGGCCTCATCGGTGCGGCCATGGGCTGGACCGGCGTGGCCTTGAACTCGGCCGTCTGGGGCGCGGTGTTCGGCTACCTGAGCCTCTGGCTTGTGTACCATGGCTATCGCCTGGTCACGGGCAAGGAGGGCATGGGCTATGGAGACTTCAAWCTGCTCGCGGCGCTGGGTGCATGGCTCGGGGCCGACTACCTCATCGCCATCATCCTCGTCTCTTCGCTGGTGGGCGCCGTGATCGGCCTGACCTTGCGTTTCGCCGGCAAGCTGGCCCACAAGGACATTCCGATCGCATTCGGCCCCTTCCTGGCCGGCGCCGGCCTCGTCTGCCTTGTCATCGGCCCCGGACTCGTGAGGCAATGGATCCCCTTCGCGTTCCCGCTCGGCGCGCTGATCCATTGAACCAGGCATGGTGCGGCGCATCGGCCTGACGGGCGGTATCGGCAGCGGCAAGAGCACTGTTGCCGCGCAGCTGGTCGCTCAAGGCGCCGTGCTGGTCGACACCGATGCCATCGCACGCAGCATCGCGCAGGCGGGAGGCATCGCGATGCCGGCGCTGGAAGCCGCATTCGGGCATGCCGTCATTGCCCCGGACGGCAGCCTCGACAGAGCCGCCGTGCGCCAGCTCGTGTTCGCCGATGCGGGCGCCAAGCTTCGTCTCGAATCCATCCTGCACCCCTTGATCGGCGCCGAGACCCAACGCCAGGCCGCTGCCGCGGGCGAGGACGCCATCGTCGTCTTCGACGTACCGCTGCTGGTCGAATCCGGGCGCTGGCGCGCCATCGTGGACCGCGTGCTGGTCGTCGACGCCACCGAAGCCACCCAATTGAAACGTGTCGTCGCGCGCTCGGGCTGGACGCCCGAGGCCGTCCGCGCAGTGATTGCACAACAAGCCCCGCGTCAGGCACGCCGGGCAGCCGCCGACGCGGTCATTTTCAACGAGTCGCTGACGCTCGAGGAACTCGAAACCGAAGTGCAGGGTCTCTGGAAGCAGTGGGCTGCGGCCACCACGCGATAATCCGAGACCTGCCGCTCCCGCGGCCGCATAACGATTACGACAAAAAGGCGCTCGCCGCAGTGCCCTCCCCGAGATGCTTTTCAACTCGTATCCCTTCATTTTTGTCTTTTTCCCGCTGGTCCTGATCGGGTTCTTTCTGATCGGCAAGCGCAACGCACGATCCGCCGCCGGCTTCCTCGCGCTGGCTTCGCTCTTCTTCTACGGCTGGTGGAGTGTCCAGGCCCTGCCGCTGCTGCTGGGCTCCATCTGCGTCAACTACTGGTTCGGGCTGCGCCTGTCGCCTGCGCCGGGCCGCGACGACCGCCAGCGCAAGTCGCTGCTGGTGGCCTCGCTGGTGGTCAACCTCGGCGTGCTGGCGGTCTTCAAGTACGCCAATTTCTTCGTTGCGAACGTGAACGACGGGCTGGCCGCAGGGGGCTTCTCGCAGATCCCGCTGCTGCACATCGTGCTGCCGATCGGCATCTCGTTCTATACCTTCACGCAGATCGCCTTCCTGGTCGACTGCTGGCAGGGCAAGGTGCATGAGCGCAGCTTCATCCACTACGTCCTGTTCGTGACCTACTTCCCGCACCTGATCGCGGGTCCCGTGCTGCATCACGCGCAGATGATGCCGCAATTCGCGAACGCCTCCACCTACCGCGTCGACCCGAACAAGGTGGCGATCGGCATCGCGATCTTCACCTTCGGCCTCGCCAAGAAGCTGCTGATCGCCGACCCCCTGGGGCAATACGCGGACATGATGTTCAACGGCGTGCACAAGGGCATCGAGCCCACGCTCTACACCGCGTGGTTCGGTGCGCTGGCCTACACGCTGCAGATCTACTTCGACTTTTCGGGCTATTCGGACATGGCTGTCGGCCTGTCGCTCTGCCTTGGCGTGCAGCTGCCGCTCAACTTCCGCTCGCCCTACAAATCGACCAACATCATCGAGTTCTGGCGCCGCTGGCACATCTCGCTGTCGACCTTCCTGCGCGACTATCTCTACGTGCCGCTGGGCGGCAACCGCAAGGGCCCGGCCCGGCGCTACCTGAACCTGTTCCTCACGATGCTGCTCGGCGGCCTCTGGCATGGCGCCGCCTGGACCTTCGTGATCTGGGGCGCACTGCACGGCATCTTCCTGATGATCAATCACCTGTGGAATGCCAAGGTGCGCCGCAATGCCACGCCGGGCCGCATCGCCCATGTGCTGGGCTGGCTGCTGACCTTCCTCTGCGTGGTGGCGGCCTGGATCGTCTTCCGCGCCGATGGCATGCACACGGCCATGGCCATCTACAAGGGCATGCTCGGCCTGCACGGCGCGCCGCCGTCGGCCTTCAGCGAACTGGGCCCGGTTCCGTTCCGCAAGCCCGAGTTCTTCCAGACCCTGCTGGTCGGCATCATCATCTGCCTGGCGCTGCCGCCCACCATCACGCTCGAACGCTGGATTCCGCATCCGAAGGCTGTCGCGGGCCAACCGGTCATGGCCTGGCTCTCCACCGCGGTGCTGGCCGTCGGCACCTTTGCGCTGTTCGCATGGTGCGTTTCGAAGCTGGGCAACTACAGCCCGTTCCTCTATTTCCAATTCTGATTCGACATGACGATGCCCGCGAAAGTCTGGCTGCGGTTCTTCTTCATCGGCTACATCCTGCTGATGGCGCTGTGGATCGTTTCGCTCACCAGCCCCATCCCCTACGGCGACCTCACGCGGATCGGGCGCCTGTCCGAGCGTGAATTCGGCTGGACCGAGCCCCCGCCCAAGGTCGACCCGGCCTACCTGAAGGGCACGCCGGTCGGTCAAGCCGACATCATGGTCATCGGCGACAGTTTCTCCATGACCTTCCGCTGGCAGTCCGCGCTCGTGAAGGCCGGCTACCGCGTCTCGACGTCGTACTGGGGCCAGTACGAGAACGCGCTGTGCGGCGACTTTGACCAATGGGTCGAGCGCTCCGGCTTCAAGGGCAAGCTGATCATCATCGAGAGCGTGGAGCGCCTGCTGGGCGACCGCACCAAGGACAGCGCGAAGTGCAACAAGATGCGCATGGCCTACGACGCCATGACGCACCCGCTCATCACGCCCGACGAGACGGTGCCCAGCCCCGCGCCCAACTGGAACGTCCAGTTCATGACCGGCGTCACCACCTACTACAACACGTGGAAAGCGAAAAAGTCTGCAACCGCCACCTACTTCGACTGGAACACCTGGGTGCGCCAGGTGCCGGACGGCTGCAAGCTTCTTTCCCATCGCTCGTGCGACAAGATGCCCTTCTTCGCCGAAGACGAAGACAATGGCCCGCTGACCCCTGCGCACCTCCAGTGGATGAAGGATTTCACCAAGGCCCACACCGCCATCCCGATCATGTGGATGGTGATCCCCAACAAGACGACGGTGTACCTGAAGCCCGACTACTCGAAGGATTTCGAAACCGGGTTCCGCGAATCGAAGCTGACGGGCCCCGACCTCTACGCTTTTACACGCGAGAAACACACCCAGGTTCGCGACTTCTATTTCTCGAACGACACTCACATGTCGATGCACGGACAGCTTCTCCTCGGCGACCGCATGCTGGCCGCCGTGCGCGAAGTGCTTCCGACGCCCCCTACCAAATCACCCTGAAGTTATGATCCCGCGACAGGAAACCGATAAAAACGCGTGATCCTTTACGAGTACCCCTTCAACGAGCGCATCCGCACTTACCTGAGGCTGGAACACCTGTTCCGTCGCCTCGGAGAACTGGTGCCCTCGGAATCGCCGCTGTCCCACCACTACGCCCTGGTCACGATCTTCGAGATCATGGACGTGGCGGCGCGTGCCGACCTCAAGGCCGACGTGCTGCGCGACCTCGACAAGCACAAGAACGTCTTCAACAGCTACCGGGGCAATCCGGCCATTGCGGAAACCGTGCTGGACCAGGTGGTCGGCCAGCTGGAGGGCAACTTCGCGGCGCTCAACGGCGTGGCCGGCAAGGCCGGCCAGTCGCTGACGGACAACGAGTGGCTCATGAGCATCCGCAGCCGCGCGGGCATTCCGGGCGGCACCTGCGAATTCGACCTGCCGGCCTACTATGCCTGGCAGCACCGCACGGCGGCGAGCCGCCGCGCGGACCTCGAGCGCTGGTCGAACACGCTCTCGCCCCTGGCGTCTTCCATCTACCTGCTGCTCAAGCTGCTGCGCGACGCCGATGTGCCCTACAAGGTCATCGCCACCGGCGGCCAGTTCCAGCAGAACCTGCCGCAGGGACGCAGCTTCCAGTTGCTGCGCCTGCGCATCGATCCCCGGCTCGGGCTGATCCCCGAAATCAGCGGCAATCGCCTGATGGTTTCGGTCCGGCTCATGCGGCACGAGGCCGACGACCGCCTGCACCAGAGCACGGACGACGCGCCTTTCGAACTGACGCTCTGCGCATGAGCCGCCGGGCCGCTCCCAAGGCGAATGCCGCAGCGCAAAGCGCGGAGACCGCCCAACAATGAGCCGAGTGAACGACAAAGGCGAGCGGATCGTCCGTTGCCCTTCGTGCGGCGGCGACAGCATCTACGCGCCGTCCAATCCCTATCGCCCCTTCTGCAGCGCGCGCTGCAAGGGCATCGACCTGGGTGCCTGGGCCAGCGAGGAATTCCGGATGCCGGCCGAGGCACCGCCCGACGAAGAGCCTTTCGGCGATCCCAAGATCCAGTAAGTGGCGTCGCAGGCGCCGGCTAGCGGTTGCCGTCCCCGAGAAACACCTTGTCGAGATAATCCACGTGCTCCCGCACGTAGAAGGGCCGCAGGTGCTCCCGGTCCTTGTAGACCGGCGTGCCGTCGGGCAATGACCGCACGCACTGGCCCGACTGGCAAAGCTGCGCCACCACGTCGATGACTTGCGCGCCGCTCGATGCGGCGATGCGCCTCAACCGCTCGTTGAGCTGCGCCTGTTCGGGCGGCAACGGGCCGGTGGTGGTGCTCGTCAGGGCCGTCATCTTGCCCATGCGGCTGCCTTCGATCAGGCGCCTGGGCTCGAACTCCACGCTCCGCGCGTTGTCCAGCAGCAGGTAGACCTTCTTCTTGCGCCCGACCAGCTCCTTCAGCAGTGTTTCAAGCGCATCCAGCGAGCGCCCGATGCCGGGCCCGCCGTTGTTGATCGGGTAGGCCGAAGCACGATCCTGGAAGTAGTAGGCCAGCGGGAAATTCCCGGTGAAGTAGCAGTTCCAGCAAGCGCCGACCACGACCGTGTCGATCTGCGGATCGAGGGCCAATTCAAGCATGCCGGCGCGCGCCTTCTCGCAGCCCGGATTGCCGTCAGCCAGAACACCGGGCACGGGAGGGCAAGCGCCATAGGTCGAGAAATACGCCGTCGCCATTTGGCCGGGCGCGCTGCGCGCCAGCTCCCTCGCGCGCGGCGCGTACTGCTGGACATGGCTGTCGCCGATCAGCAGGACCTTGCGGGCTCCGCTGCCAACGCGCTCGACCGGACGGGTGCCCAGCTTCTCCCGCGTGAAGCCGTCGTAGTAGTTGTCGTCCACGGTGGCATCGGTCACCTTGCGCAGCAGGTCGCTGCCGTTGCGCGGCGGCATGCCGCCCAGTGCCAGCACGCCGGCCAGCGCAACGACCGCGCCGGAACTCGCCAGCGCGTGCAGCATGCCGACGCTCGTGCGGGCCCGCGTGAAACGCTCCACGAAACGGTAGGTGGCCCATGCCAGCACGACGCTCGCGATCACTGCACCGGCGCGCACCCCGGCCGAGGGCGTGCCCTCTTCCACGATCCGCGCATACACCAGCAACGGCCAGTGCCACAGGTAAAGCGGATAGCTGATGAGGCCGGTCCACACCATCATCCGGTTCGAAAGCACGTACCTGTTGAGCACCCCTTCCGGGCCGGCTGCAATGCAGCTCACCGCACCCAGCGTCGGCAGCAGCGCCCACCAGCCCGGAAAGGCCTTGTCGCTGCGGGTCATCACCAGCCCCAGCACGATCAGCCCCACGCCCAGCACCGACTGGAGGTGGCTGCGCCATGCGCTCGGCGTGAAGGGCTTCAGGCGCATGCACGCCAGGATGCCGCCCACCATCAACTCCCAGAAACGCGACACCGGCGAATAGAAAGCCGCCTCGCGGTACGGATGCACCGTGAGCACGTTGACGAGAAACGAAACCACCGCGACCGCCCACAGCAGCCGGACGATCGGCCAGCGCCGCCGCCATGCCACGCCCAGCAGCAGCGGCCAGAAAATATAGAACTGCTCCTCGATCCCGAGCGACCACAGATGCAGCAGCGGCTTGGTCTCGGCCGCGGTGTCGAAATACCCCGACTCGCCCCAGAAGATGAAGTTGGCCACGAAGGCAGCACCGCCTGCCGCCTGCTTGCCGAGTTCGGCAAACTCCCTCGGCAGCAGCGCATACCAGCCGAAGGCCAGCGTGGCCGCCAGCACCAGCATCAGCGCCGGAAAAATTCGACGGATGCGGCGCGCGTAGAAGTCGCGGTAGCTGAAGTCGCTCGCCGCGTGGCTCTGCATGATGATCGTCGTGATCAGGAAGCCCGAGATCACGAAGAAGATGTCGACCCCGATGAAGCCTCCGGGCAGCGCATCGGGAAACGCGTGGAAGGCCAGCACCGACGCCACGGCCACGGCGCGCAGGCCATCGATGTCGGCGCGGTACTTGGGGGGGTGCATCGTCGGGTTCAGGCCTGCAACGTCAGCCGGCGTACCGGCCAGTGCCGCCCATCAGGCCAGGGTGGAAACCGCAAGGGCGGCCGAAGCAGGCAGGCCGCGCTCCTGCACCAGCCACTCCAGCACCGGCAGCGCGCCCGGCAGCACCGGCGCCACGTCGAGCGGCAACTGCTGCCACGCCATGGCCTGTCCTTCGCGCATCTCGAACTCGCCGGTCCAGGCCGTCACCTTGCACCAGTGCAGACGCACCAGCGCATGCGGATAGTCGTGCTCCGTGACCTTCCAGACCGATGCGCCATCGATGGTGATACCGAGCTCTTCCTGCAGCTCGCGCCGGAGAGCTTCCTCGACCGTCTCGCCGGCTTCGATCTTGCCGCCCGGAAACTCCCAGTAGCCCGCGTAGGCCTTGCCCTCGGGCCGGGTCGAGAGCAGCAGAGCGTCGTCGGTCAGGCGGATCAGCACGCCAACCGCGACCTCGGTGTGCTTGCGGCCGTTTTCGGCGCTCACGCGGCGCCCCGGCCCGCGTAGTCGCGGGCGAACTGGTAAGCCACGCGGCCGCTGCGCGAGCCGCGCTCGAGCGCCCAGACCAGCGCCTCGGGCCGCGCCGCCGCGATGGCGGCCTTGTCGACGCCGAACGACGAGAGCCATTGCCCGACGATCGTCAGGTACTCGTTCTGGCTGAAGGGATAGAAGCTCACCCAGAGGCCGAAGCGCTCCGACAGCGAGATCTTTTCCTCGATCACCTCGCCCGGATGCACTTCACCGTCTTCGGTGTGCGTGTACGTGAGGTTTTCCTTCATGTACTCGGGCAGCAGGTGGCGCCGGTTGCTGGTCGCGTAGATCAGCACGTTGGGCGTGGACGCGGCAATCGACCCGTCGAGGATCGACTTGAGCGCCTTGTAGCCCGGCTCGCCCTCGTCGAAGCTCAGGTCGTCGCTGAAGACGATGAACTTCTCGGGCCGCTGCGAGACCACCTCGACGATGTCGGGCAGGTCGACCAGCTCGGCCTTGTCGACCTCGATCAGCCGCAGCCCCTGCGGCGCATAGGCCTGCAGGCAGGCACGGATCAGCGACGACTTGCCCGTGCCGCGCGCGCCGGTCAGCAGCACGTTGTTGGCCGGCTTGCCTTCGACGAACTGGCGCGTGTTGCGCTCGATCTTTTCCTTCTGGACGTCGATTTCCTTCAGCGAGTCGAGCGCCATCGTGGCCACATGCTTGACCGGCTCCAGTACGCCATGGCCGGAGTTGCGGCGGCGGTAGCGCCAGGCAATCGACGCATTCCAGTCGGCCGGCGCCGAGAGCGGCTGCGGCAGGATCGATTCGATGCGGGCGATCAGCTGTTCGGCGCGCTCGATCAGCTTCTGGAACTGCTCGTTCATGACCGGTAATCGGCGTTGATCGTCACGTAATCGTGGCTCAGGTCGCAGGTCCAGACGGTTTCGCTGGCCTCGCCGCGGCCGAGGCCGATGCGCACCGTGATCTCGCTCTGCTTCATCACGCGCTGGCCGTCTTCTTCGCGGTACGACGGATTGCGCCCGCCCTTGACGGCCACATGCACGTCGTCGAGGAACAGGTCGATGCCGGTCTGGTCGAGGTCGGCAATGCCCGCGTAGCCCACGGCCGCCAGGATACGGCCCAGGTTCGGGTCGCTGGCGTAGAAAGCGGTCTTGACCAGCGGCGAGTGCGCCACGGCATAGGCCACCTGCTTGCACTCGGCGGCGTCGCGGCCGCCTTCGACCTGGATGGTGATGAACTTGGTCGCGCCTTCGCCGTCGCGCACGATGGCCTGCGCCAGCTGGCGCGCCACGTTCTGCATCGCGGCCACGAGCGCCTGGCCCTCGGCCGAATCCAGCGAGGTGATGGTGGCGTGCGCCGCCTTCTGCGTGGCGATGACCACGAAGGAATCGTTGGTCGAGGTGTCGCCGTCGATGGTCACGCGATTGAACGAGGCATCGGCCAGCAGCCTGGCCAGCGGCTGGATCAGCAATGGGTCGATCTTCGCGTCGGTGGCCATGAAGCCCAGCATGGTCGCCATGTTCGGGCGGATCATGCCGGCGCCCTTGCTGATGCCGGTGACGGTGACGGTGACGCCGCCGACCTGAACCTGCTGGCTGAACGCCTTGGGGATCGTGTCGGTGGTCATGATGCCTTCGGCCGCACGCGCCCAGTGGTTTTCCGAGGCATCGGCCAGCGCGGCAGGCAGGCCGGCTTCGATGCGGTCCACGGGCAGCGGCTCCATGATCACGCCGGTCGAGAACGGCAGGATCTGCTCGGGCGCGATCTCCAGCTTGCGTGCGAGCGCAATGCAGGTGGAGCGCGTGCGCATCAGGCCGTCTTCGCCCGTGCCGGCATTGGCGTTGCCGGTGTTGATCACCATCGCGCGAATGCCGTAGTTCGCAGCCAGGTGGTCGCGGCACACCTGCACCGGCGCCGCGCAGAAACGGTTCTGCGTGAACACGCCACCGACCGCCGAGCCTTCGTCGATCAGCACGACGGTCAGGTCCTTGCGGTTGGCTTTGCGCACGCCCGCTTCGGCCACGCCGATGCGAACGCCGGGCACCGCGAACAAGGCGGCAGGATCAGGGGCAGACAGGTTCACGGGCATGGCGATTTCTCTTCGGGAGTTTCTGGGTCAGCTGAGTTTGCCGTGGCAATGCTTGTACTTCTTGCCGCTGCCGCAGGGGCAGGGGTCGTTGCGGCCGACACGTGCGAATGCGGCTGCCTCGGCGCTGAGCGCACCCAGTCCGGCAGCCGCGATGCGGCGCTGGTTTTCCTCGTCGACCCGCACCTCGACCTCGCCGGTTTCGGTCGGCGCGGTGTAGGTGATGTTGGAGACGTTCTCGCCGCGGCTCTCCATGGCTTCCGCGGCTTCCTCGAGCTGCTCGCCCGACTGCACGCGCACCGTCATGAGCTGGCGCGTGACTTCGTTCTTCACCGAGTCCAGCAACTGGCCGAAGAGCTCGAAGGCTTCGCGCTTGTATTCCTGCTTGGGCTGCTTCTGCGCATAGCCGCGCAGGTGGATGCCCTGGCGCAGGTAGTCGAGCGAGGCCAGGTGTTCGCGCCAGTGCGTGTCGATGCTCTGCAGCAGCACCATGCGCTCGAACTGGGTGAAGTTCTCCTGGCCGATCAGCGCCACCTTGGCGTCGAAGGCCTCGTTGGCGGCCTTGACCACCTTCTCGAGAACGTCCTCGTCGGCAATCGCGTCGGCGGCCTCGACCTCCTTCTTGATCGGCGTGTCCAGGCCCCACTCGGTGAAGAGGCTCTTCTCGAGGCCGTCCAGGTCCCACTGCTCTTCGACCGATTCGGCCGGCACGTACTGCCGCACCAGGTCCATGAAGCAGCCTTCGCGCAGCGCCGCGATCTGTGCCGTGAGGTCGGCCGCGTCGAGAATGTCGTTGCGCTGCTGGTAGATCACCTTGCGCTGGTCGTTCGACACGTCGTCGTACTCGAGCAGCTGCTTGCGGATGTCGAAGTTGCGTGCCTCGACCTTGCGCTGCGCGCTCTCGATGCTGCGCGTGACGATGCCGGCTTCGATGGCTTCGCCGTCGGGCATCTTGAGGCGGTCCATGATCGCCTTCACGCGGTCGCCCGCGAAGATGCGCATCAGTGGATCGTCCAGGCTCAGGTAGAAGCGCGACGAACCCGGGTCGCCCTGGCGGCCCGAACGGCCGCGCAGCTGGTTGTCGATGCGGCGCGACTCATGGCGCTCGGTCGCGATGATGCGCAGGCCGCCGAGCGACTTCACGAACTCGTGGTCCTTGGTCCATTCGGCGCGGATGTGCGCGATGTCGGCCTCTTTGGCGGCTTCGTCGCGGCCTTCGTCGTTCTCGACCGCCTCGATCATCTTCTCGATGTTGCCGCCCAGCACGATGTCGGTACCGCGGCCGGCCATGTTGGTCGCAATGGTGATCATCTTCGTGCGGCCGGCCTGCGCCACGATGTCGGCTTCGCGCGCATGCTGCTTGGCGTTGAGCACCTGGTGCGGCAGGTCTGCCTTCGTGAGCAGGCCGTCGATGATTTCGGAGTTCTCGATCGACGAAGTGCCCACCAGCACCGGCTGGCCGCGCTCGTAGCACTCGCGGATGTCCTGGATCGCCGCCTCGTACTTCTCGCGCGTGGTCTTGTAGACGCGGTCGAGCTGGTCTTCGCGCTTGCTGATGCGGTTGGGCGGGATGATGACCGTCTCGAGCCCGTAGATTTCCTGGAACTCGTAGGCCTCGGTGTCGGCCGTCCCGGTCATGCCGGCCAGCTTGCCGTAGAGGCGGAAGTAGTTCTGGAAGGTGATCGAGGCCATCGTCTGGTTCTCGGCCTGGATCTCGACGCCTTCCTTGGCTTCCACCGCCTGGTGCAGGCCGTCGCTCCAGCGGCGGCCCGTCATCAGGCGGCCGGTGAATTCGTCGACGATCACCACTTCGCCCTGCTGCACCACATAGTGCTGGTCGCGGTGGTACAGGTGACGTGCCCGCAGCGCCGCATTCAGGTGATGCAGCAGCGTGATGTTGGCCGGGTCGTAGAGCGAGGCGCCTTCGGGAATCAGCTTGAGCTCGCCCAGGATGCGCTCGGCGTTCTCGTGGCCGTCTTCGGTCAGGAACACCTGGTGCGTCTTCTCGTCGACCGTGAAGTCGCCGGGCACCGTGACGCCCTCGCCCGTGCGCGGATCGGCTTCGCCTTCCTGCTTGGTCAGCAGCGGCACCACCTTGTTGATGGCCAGGTAGAGGTCGGTGTGGTCTTCGGCCTGGCCGCTGATGATCAGCGGGGTGCGGGCTTCGTCGATCAGGATCGAGTCCACTTCGTCGACGATCGCGTAGTTCAGGCGGCGCTGAACCCGGTCGCCGGGCTCGTAGACCATGTTGTCGCGCAGGTAGTCGAAGCCGTACTCGTTGTTCGTGCCGTAGGTGATGTCGCTGCCGTAGGCTTCCTGCTTTTCCTCGCGCGGCATCTGCGGCAGGTTGATACCCACCGACAGGCCCAGGAAGTTGTAGAGCCGGCCCATCCATCGGGCGTCGCGGTTGGCGAGGTAGTCGTTCACCGTGACCACGTGCACGCCCTCGCCGGACAGCGCATTCAGGTAGACCGGCAGCGTGGCGGTCAGCGTCTTGCCTTCGCCGGTGCGCATTTCGGAGATCTTGCCGTTGTGCAGCGCCATGCCGCCGAGCAGCTGGACGTCGAAATGGCGCATCTTCATGACGCGCTTGGAACCTTCGCGCACCGTGGCAAAGGCCTCCGGCAACAGCGCATCGAGGGTCTCGCCCTTGGCGATGCGGTCCTTGAACTCCTGCGTCTTGGCGCGCAGCGCGTCGTCGCTGAGCTTCTCGAATTCGGGTTCGAGCGCATTGATGCGTTCCACCGTCTTGCGATACTGCTTGAGGAGCCGGTCGTTGCGACTGCCGAAGATCTGGGTCAGGAAGTTGGTTGCCATTGGGTGGAGATGGGCGGGCACCTGACGAGACAGGCACTTGCGACCGGATTCCCTAAGATATGGTGAAAGCAGTTGGGCGCGCCCGCTTCGAAATCAAGTTCGAAAGCAAGCGGCTTTTTCCGGCGCGAACGCCGGCAAACCGGGCATTTTAGCTGTCTTGTTTCTACCTACCGGATTACCCATGTATCGCCGTCTCGCCCCCGCCGTCAGCCTGCACCAGGCCGCAGAAGGCTCGCCCACGCTGGGGGGCCTGATGGCGCGCGCGCGCGACAGCGCCGAGCGGCTGAAGGCCGTGGAGGGCCTCATTCCGCCGGCCATGCGCGCCGCCGTGCAGGCCGGGCCGGCCGAGGGCGACGTCTGGTGCCTGCTGGTGAAGGGCAGCGCCGCGGCCGCCAAGCTGCGCCAGCTGTCGCCAATGCTGGTGACACGGCTCAAGAACAGGGGCTGGGACGTGGCGACGATCCGGATCAAGGTGCACACGGGACGCTGACCCGGGCGGCCGCTGCCGCTATTTATTGATTTTTTGTCTGAAAATAGATAATATTTCCAGATGACATCATCGACGCGGCCGGCCGACGCCCTTCTCCTGCTGCTCGACAAGCACCAGGTCGACACCCTCCTCTCCCCCGACGACGTGCTCCAGGCCGTGCGCGAGGCCTTCGTTCTCCACAGCGACCGCGAGGGCCGCGTCTTCCCGGTCGTGCGCGAGCCCCTGGCCACCGGCGGCGTGTTCGGCATCAAGTCGGGCGACGTGCAGGCACAGGGCCTGCTCGGCTTCAAGGCGGCCGGCTTCTGGCCGGACAACCGGCAGCGCGGCGGCGAGCCGCACCAGGCGACGATCATGCTGATCGACCCCGCCACCGGCCGGCCCCTGTGCCTGATCGACGGCAATGCGGTCACGACCATGCGCACCGGCGCGGCGGGCGGACTGGGCCTCGGCCGGCTCGCGCGGACCGGCAGCACGCGCCTCTGCATCTTCGGCACCGGCGTGCAGGCGCGCATCCAGCTCGACTTCGCACTGCGCTTGCTTCCTTCCTTGCGCGAGGTTCTCTACATCGGTGCCGATGGCCGGCGCAACGCAGCCTTCGAGGAAAACTTTGCGGCACGCTGCAGCATCGCGCCCGCCACCGACCGCAACGCCGCCGTTGCGCAAAGCGACATCGTGATCACCGCGACACCCGGTTCAGGCGCATTGTTCGAGCTCGAGGCCGTGCAACCCGGCACGCACCTGAACTGCGTCGGCGCCGACACGCGAGGCAAGCGCGAACTCCCGGAGGGCCTGCTGCCGCGCGCTCGCCTCTTCGTCGACGACCGCGCACAAGCCCGACAGATCGGCGAGACCCAATGGTCGCCCGACACGCCGGGCACCGAACTCGGCGACCTGCTGAGCGGCAAGGCCCCGTTCAGCCGCGCTCCCGGCGACGTCACCGTCTTCGACATGACCGGCCTCGCGCTCCAGGACCTGACGGTCGCGCGCCTGCTCCACGAGCGCGCAATCGCAACGGGCACAGGCACACGCATCGCCTGGCCCTGGTAGTTCAGGCTCAGGCAGCGCTGCCGCCGAACAGTTCGGTCATGAACTGCGTCGACTTCAGGCCGGTGCCGGTCAGCAGCACGACCGTCGTTTCGTTGGCTTTTATGTCGCCCCGCTGCGCCAGCACGTCGATGGCTGCGGCCGCCGTCGCGGATGTCGGCTCGGCGTACAAACCCGTCGCAGCCAGCTGGCGCACAGCCGCCATGATCTGCGCTTCGGTCAGCGCCACCGTCTTGCCATTCGTCTCCCGCAGCGCCTGCAGAATTTCCTGCAGCCGCACCGGGCGCTTGATGGCCGTGCCTTCGGCGATCGTCGGCTTGACGATGCGGTCCACCAGGGTGTCCACGCCGGCGACGAAGCTCGCATCGACCGGCGAGCAGTTCAGCGGCTGCGCCACGAAGATCCGCGGCAGCCTGCGGATCTGCCCCGCGGCCAGCAGCTCCTTGAAGCCGATGTAGCACCCCAGCACATTGCTGCCCGCGCCCGCCGGAATCACGACGTTGTCGGGCGCGGCGAAACCCAGGTCTTCCCAGAGTTCATAGGCCAGCGTCTTGGTGCCCTGCAGGAAGAACGGATGCCAGTTGTGGCTCGCGTAGAAGATCGATGCCGACTGGCGCACCGCCTCGTGCTCGGACTCCTCGCGCGGCCCCGGCACAAGCTGCACCTCGGCGCCGAAGGCCCGGATCTGCGCCACCTTGGGCGCCGGCGTGTAGCTGGGCGCGAGCACCTTGACCCGGATCCCCGCTGCCGCACCCGCCGCGGCGATGGCCGCCCCGCCGTTGCCCGAGCTGTCTTCCAGCACGGCATCGATGCCCAGCTGCCGCAGGAAAGAAATCATCACGGACGCACCGCGGTCCTTGAAGCTGCAGGTCGGGTTGAACCACTCGAGCTTGAAGCAGGGGTCGAGCTCGCCCCAGCGCTTCTGCACCAGCGGCGTACAGCCTTCGCCCATGCTCGCGGGCTTGTCGATCGCCACCGGCAACGCCGCGCGATAGCGCCACACCGAGCGCTCGCGCGAATCGATGTCGTCGCGCGTGATGCCGGGCAGCGGCGTCACCATCATCGGATTGCCGTCGTCGGAGCGCCMGCGGCGCTCCGACAGGTCGTGATACCTGCCGGTGCGGGGGTCGATGTAGCGTGCGCGTTCCTGGCGTGTCATTCGCATTTCTCCTGGACGTCATTTGACCTGGATAATATATCCAAACATGTACTTTTTGTACAATCTGGATTCTTCGTCCAGACCTGGATACATTCCCGGCATGAAGAAGAAGTCCAACAAGCAGCTCCTGGAGATGCTGCGCAACATGGCCGAAGGCCTCGGCGAAACCTTTGCGCCCTTCTGCGAAGTCGTGGTGCACGACCTGAGCAATCCGAAGAACGCGATCTACGCCATCGAGAACAACCTGAGCGGCCGGCAGGTGGGGCAGTCGGTCACGGAGCTCGGGCTGGCGCGCATCCGCGATCCGGAATACCCGGCGGTGATCGCGAACTACGCCAACACCTTTTCCGACGGGCGCAAGGTCAAGAGCACCTCGATCGGCATCAAGGACGAGAGCGGTGACTACGTGGCGGCGCTGTGCCTCAACGTCGACCTGACTCTGTTCCAGAGCTTCCAGGGCGCGATCTCGCAGTTCACGCGTATCGAGGACAGGGAAGTGCATGAACACCTCGACACCGGGGCCCACCATTCGGATCGCATCCACGCGCGCATCGACGAGTTCGCCGCATCGCGCGCAACCACTTCGCGATCGCTGAAACCCGCCGACCRCAAGCTGCTCGTGCAGGAGCTGAAGAAGGCGGGCTTCCTGGAGATACGGCGCGGCGCCGAAATCGCGGCAGCGCACATGGGCGTGTCGCGCGCCACCGTCTACAGCGACGCGAAGTAGCGCGTCGGCCCGGACCCGGTTATTGCGGCTGCAAGCCGATCTCGTGCGCCACCTTCTGCCAGCGTTCGGCCTCGGAGCGCAGGAAGGCGCGCAGTTCGCCCGGCGTCGAGCCCTTCATCTGCACGCCCAGCACCGACAGCCGCTCCTTCACCGAAGGATGTTCGAGCGCCGCAATGGCCTCGCGGCGCAGCTTCTCGATCACGTCGAGCGGCGTGGTGGCGGGGGCCACCATGGCCCACCACTGGTCGATCTCCATGCCCTTGAGGTTGTTCTCCGCCAGCGCGGGCACAGTCTGCAGGCCGGAAATGTTCACGCGCTGCGTGCTCGTGACGAGCAGCGGCCGGATCCTGTTGGCGCCCAGCAGGCTGGAGCCGCTGGCCAGCGTCGCGAAATGGCCGGCCACCGTGCCCGCCGCCACGTCGGTGAGCGCCGGTGCGGAGCCGCGGTACGGCACCATGTTGAAACGAATCTTCGTGCGGCTCGCGAGCAGCTCGGCCGCCAGGTGGCTGACGGTGCCCGCGCCGCTGTGGGCAATGGCCGGCGGGGCCGGCTTTCCGGCCGCCGTTTTCAGGAAGGTCCTGAAGTCCTTGCTGTCGTCGTCCATGCCCGCGAAGAACACCAGCGGCGAGGTGCCGATCATGGTCACGGGCGTGAAATCGCGCAGCAGGTCGTACGGGAGTTTGGCCGTCACCGCCGGCGCAATCGCATGCGGCAATTCGACGATGGCGATGGTGTAGCCATCGGGCGCCGCCTTGGCGGCCGCGTCGGTGCCGATCATGCCGGCCGCACCGGGCCGGTTGTCGACGATCACCGGGCTGCCGATGGTCTGGCTCATGCGCTGCGCCATCGCGCGTGCAATGGCATCGGTGCTGCCGCCCGCGGCCCAGGGCACGACGAGCTTGATGGGCCGCTCGGGAAAGGCCGCCCACGCGGGTTGCGCTGCAGCGAGCAGGACTGTAGAGCCGGTGGCCAGAAAGGCCCGGCGATGCATCGTCGGCATGGTGATTCCTTGGGGTTTAAACGGCAGGGTCGGGCCAGCTCGGATCGCCCGACGCGTTGGCGGTAAGCATCAGCACGACATGGGCATCGGCCGCGATGGCATTGCTCTCGCGCAACTGCCGCAGGGCGCCCAGGCCTGCGGCCGCGCAGAGTTCGGCGCTCACGCCGGCGGCGGTGAGGAGCCGCCGGGCCGCACGCGCTTCGTCGTCGCTCACCACCACCGCACCGCCACCGGTGGCCATGGCGGCTTGCCATTGCAGATAGGTCACGGTGGCACCGGCCGTCGAGAACTGCGCGGTGTGGCCGGGGTAGCTGCCGTTGATCGCGCCGCCTGCGAACACGCGCGAAAGGCGCGGGAAGGGCTCCACCAGCCAGAGCCGCGGCAGGCGCGGAATGCGCCCCGCAGCCAGCAGGTCGCGGAAGCCCGCATAGATGCCCCAGGCGAGATCGCCGCGCGCCGTAGGGATCACGATGTGGTCCGGCAGGCCGCCGTCGGTCACGCATTCGAGCGCGATGGGCTTGTAGCCCTCGATGGCCAGCGGCGCGCTGCCCAGCGCGGGCAGGCGGTAGTTGGTCAGCGCAAAGTAGCCGGGGTATTGCGAACGCTCGCGCACGAAGGCCCAGCGGCCGGCGTTGTCGGCAAACACGTAGCGCCGCGCGCCCAGCGCGTCGAGCTGCCGCGCATAGGTGGCCGGCATGCCTTCGTAGGTGGCAACCTCGCACCCCAGGCCGGCGGCCCACGCATAGTGCGCCGCCGACACCGCCGCATTGCCCGACGACGCGAGCACCAGCGTGTGGGCGCCGAAGTCGAGGGCCTGGGCCACGCCGACCGCCGTCATCCGGTCCTTGTGGGAGCCGGTGGGGTTGCTCGATTCGTCCTTGAGGCTCAGTCGTGCGACACCGAACTGTTGCGCCAGTCCGGGCACCTCCTGCATCGGCGTCTGGCCCTCGCCGAGGGTGAAGCCCGGTGCGTAAGGCATGGGGACCGCATCCGGGCCATCCGGCAAGTAGCTGGCGCGCAGCGCGACATGAAAGCCCGCGCGCTTGCACGCAGGGCAACCATCGTGCGTGAGAGTGACCGGGTAGAGCGCATCGCAGCGCAGGCACTGCAGACCCCGCAGGCGGGGATTCCTCACCGGCTCGAGCGCCCGGGCCCGGGCGCTGGCCGAGGGGTTGCCCGAATGATGGGCCGGAGGGTCCGCTGGCAAGGCGGCGAACTCGAAGTCCAGAACTGGCGATGGCGTCACGGCGTCTCTTGCGTTGGAAGTTGTGCCCAAATCTTATGCATTGGGAAATAAAATTACCCAGCTCCAGATACTCAACCGATAAATAAACTTATCGGTCTTCATCGATGCGATTCGCCGAAATCGAGACGTTCCGGGCCCTGATGCGCAGCAGCTCCACCCGCAAGGCCGCCGCCTTGCTGCACGTGACGCAGCCCGCCATCAGCCAGTCGCTCAAGCGGCTCGAGGCACAGGCGGGAATGCTGCTGTTCCAGCGTACCGGGGGCCGCCTGGTGCCCACGCCCGAGGCGCGCGCGCTGTGGGTCGAGGTGGAGCGCGTGTTCATCGGCATGGATGCCATCGAGCATCGCGTGCGCAGCCTGCGCGACTTCGGCGTCACACAGCTCGAGCTCAGCTGCTTTCCGGCCTACGGCCTCGGCTTCATGCCGCGCGCGCTGGCCCGGCTGAAGGCGCACCGCGGCGCGAGCCCCTGGCCGCAGGTGTCGCTGCAGGTGCTGAGCTCCAAGGACGTGCGCGACCGGGTGGCCATGGGCATTTCCGACTTCGGCCTGATGGCCGACGAACTCTCGCTCGAAGGCATCGACCACTCGACCTTCTCGCGCTTTCCCGGGGTGGTGGTGATGCCCGAGGGCCATGCGCTGGCACGCTTCAAGACCATCAAGCCGGAGCAGTTGGCAGAAGCGCCCTTCCTCTCGCTCAATCCCGAAGACCCTTCGCACCAGCGGCTCGAAGCCGCGCTGGCGCCGTACGGCGTGGCGCTTCGCGTGCTGGTGCAGACGCCCTATGCGGCCAGCGTGTGCGAGATGGCGCTGCGCGGCCTGGGCGTGGGCCTGGTCAACCCGATCACCGCGCTCGACTACGCGGAGCGCGGGCTGGTGGTGCGCCGGTTCTCCATCGATGTGTCCTTCACCTGCCTGCTGGCCTTGCCGGCCGGCAAGGTGCTCTCGGCCACGGCGCGGGATTTTCTTTCGCTCATGCGCCTGCAACTGGCCGAGGACGAGAAGCGGATGCAGCGCTACCTGCGCTAAGCGCGGCGCGCCTCACTTCCAGGTGAATTCGTGATTCAGGCCGATCACGAAGCCACGCACGCTCCGCTCGCCCGGAGGCTTGGTGCGCGAAGCGCTGACATCCACGCTGATCAGCGGCGTGAGGCTGAAGCGCCCGCCAACGCGCGACGTCCAGACACCCGACGCGCGATTGCGCTCCGCGATGAGCGACACGGTGTCGTTGATGGCCCATTCGACGGCCGCCCCGCCACGCGGTGTACGCAGGCCGGTACCGAGCGCCCAGTCGGCGCCGAGGTTGGCGTGGACCTGCAGGCTGCCGGTCGGGCGCCAGGTCACCGGCACGACGAACTGCCCGCCCATGCGGCCGCCGCGCTTCAGATCGGACACGGTGCCCATCGACAGGGCAGCGCTGAAGGGCGCGTCCCCCGCCTGCCCCAGGAAGGTCCACTTGAGCTGCGGCCCGCCGGTCACCGAGTGAACGCCCTGCACCGAGAGCCGGTCGAAGTTCAGCCCCAGCTCGACGGGGCCGACCCGGCAGGCCGGCCCGACGTGAAAGCCCGTGACCGGTTCGGTGCCGGTGCGGCCCCACCAGGTTTCGTACTGGCATTGGCCGGGGTCGAGCGTGCCGGCATCGTCGACGTCGAAATGGCCGGCAGCCTGCGCGCCCATGCTCGAAAGCACGCAGAGAGGCGCGAGCAGCCAGCCGTGTGCCGGTGGTCGACTTGTCGTTGTCCGCCTGTTTTTCTTCATCGCGCGCATCCCCAAGGGCCCTCGAGCCATTCTAGGGACACGGGAAGTCGGCGCGGTGACGCGGTGACGCGGCGGCGCCGCGAGGACTCAGATCTCGAACTGGGGCTGCAGCTCTCGAATGCGCTTGATCGCCACGCCCGCAGCGGCCGTGCGCGTTTCGACGCCGAGCTTCACGTACACCCGCTCCAGGTGCTTCTTGGCCGTGGCCGGGCTGCTGCCCAGGATCTCGCCGATGTCCTTGTTGGTCTTGCCCTTGACCACCCAGTACAGCACCTCGGCCTCGCGCGCCGTGAGCTTGAGGCTCAGGCTCATCGCCTCGATCACCGCGGTGTCCGACACCTCGCGCATGACGATCATCCACTCGTCGCCGTCGTCGTCGTGGCCGGTCTGCTGGTGCAGGCGCAGCGTGAGGCTGCTCGCGCCCTGGACGATCGACAGCGCGGGCGGCTCGATGCCGCGCTGCCGGGCATCGGGCGCGTGGCGCAGCAGCCATTCGAGCACGGCGGGTGGTGTCTCGGGTGCACGCGTTTCGCAATAGCGCAGCAGCAAGTCGCGCGCCAGCGCCGTCTGCCAGATCAGCCGGCCCTCCGGCAGCCGCACGGTGATGCTCGCGTAGCCGAAGGCATCGAGCGCGTTGCGTGCCTGGCCGGCCTGCCGCGCATCCTGCCGGGCACGGCGCGCGCCCTGCAGGTGCACGTTCATGCGCGCCAACACCTCCTTCGGCTTGATGGGCTTGGTGACGTAGTCCACGCCGCCGGCTTCGAGCGCGGCCACGAGGTGCTCGGTTTCGGTCAGGCCGGTCATGAACACGATGGGAATGTGCGCCGTCGCGGCATCGGCCTTGAGCCGGCGCGCCACCTCGAAGCCGTCGATGCCCGGCATCATCGCGTCGAGCAGCACGATGTCGGGCCGCGCCTGCGCGGCGCGCTGCAGCGCCTGCTCGCCGTTGGTGGCGATCAGCACGGTGTAGCCCGACTCGTCGAGCGCGTCGTGCAGCACCGCGAGGTTGTCGGGCACGTCGTCGACGATCAGCACGAGATCGCTGTTGACGCCCTGGTCGCGCAGCGTTCTGGCGAGGGGCGATGTTTCCATCGGGGGAGGTGTCGAGGTCATGGCGCACTCACCGCTTCGGCCAGCGCCCGGCTCATGGCTTCGAACTGGAACTGGCGCGCCAGCACGCGCTGCGCTTCGGTCCATGCCATGCACTCGGGCTGTTCGGTGTCGATGTCGTCGAGCTGGTTCATGATGCCGCGAAAGTAGCCCAGGCTCACCGCTTCGTCGAGGGCACGCAGGCGGTCTCGCGACGGCGCCTGCATCGTCTTCGGCGCGGCAACCGGCGGCAGCGCAGCGGCCGTGTCGGTCCACTTGAGGCCGAGCCGGCGCTCGAGCCAGTCGAGCAACTCGGTGTGGCGCACGGGCTTCACGAAGAAATCCTCCGGCACGATGCCCACGTCATTGTCCAGCCCCTTGTCGAAGGCATTGGCCGAGACGATGGCCACGGCCGCATCGGCCAGGCCGAGCTTGCGCGCGCGGCGGATCGTCTCCCAGCCGTCGATGCCCGGCATCGCGAGGTCGACGAACATCGCATCGGGCCGGTAACCCGCGGCGACGAGATCGAGCGCATCGTGGCCGCTCGCGGCGGTGCGCAGCTCGAAGCCGAGCGGCGCGAGCACATGGTCGAGCAGGTCGCGGTCGGCCTCCTCGTTGTCGACCACCAGCAGGCGGCGGCGCGGTCCCTCGTAGCCGCGCCGCGCGCGTGCCACCGGCACCGGCCGGCTGGCGCCCGCCGCCGTGTCGTGCACCCGCGGCAGGAAGAGCCGCACGCAGAACAGCGAGCCTTCGCCCGGCGTGCTGCTCACCTTCATCTCGCCGCCCATCAGGTCGGTCAGCATCTTGGCGATGGTGAGGCCCAGGCCCGCCCCCGGGGCCGACGAGGCGGCCGCGTTGCCGCGTGCGAAAGGCTCGAAGATGCGCTCGATGTCTTCGGCCGTCATGCCCGGCCCCGTGTCCTCGATCTCGATGGCCGCGAACTCGCGCGCATAGGCGAGCCGCAGCGTGACCTGCCCCGCGGCGGTGAACTTGATCGCGTTGCCCAGCAGGTTGATGAGGATCTGGCCCACCCGCTTCTCGTCGGCGCGCACCACCTCGGGCAGGGCGCCGGCCGCCTCGAAGCGGAACTGCAGGCCTTTCTCCGCCGCCTGCAGCTCGAACATGTCGGCCAGCTCGCGCACCGTGTCGGCAAAGCGCATCGGCCGCGCATGCAGCGTGAGCTTGCCGGCCTCGATGTGCGCGATGGCCAGCGTGCCCTCGATGAGCGAGAGCAGGTGCTCGCCGCCGCGCTTGATCACCGCCACGGCCTGCTGGCGGTGCGGCGGCACCGAGTGGTCTTCGCCCATCAACTGCGCATAGCCGAGGATGCTGTTGAGCGGCGTGCGCAACTCGTGGCTGATGGCGCTGATGTAGCGGCTCTTGGCCTGGTTGGCCTGGTCGGCGGCGCGCTGGGCCTGCTCGGCCACCGCCCTCGCCTCTTCCGCGGTCTGCTTCGCGGCCTGCAGTGCGCGGTCGGTCTCGCGGTGCAGCGCGATCTCGCGCACCAGCAGATGCGTCTGCCGGTTCGACTCTTCCTGGGCGACCTTGCGGCTCTGGTGCGCGAGCACCAGCCACCAGGCGACGATGCCCGCGATGACGAGCAGCGCCATGTAGGCCTTGAGAAAGCCCGAGCGCAACGCGGACTGCTGCACGCCCGCCCATGCCTGCGATGCGTCGGCCTGCGCGGCGAGCTCCACCGCGCTTTCGGCGAACGCGCGCAGCTCCTGCTGGTACAGCACGCCGAACACCACGGCGAGCAGCGGCACGATGATCAGCATCAGCAGCAGGAAGTGCCCGAGCCCCGTGTCGAGATAGCGCCAGCTGCGGCGCGGCAGCAGCCAGCGCAGCACAGCCGACCATTGCGCCGACAGGCTCGCATGCGGCTTGCACAGGTCGCCGCAGCGCGCATCGAGCGTGCAGCACAGCGAGCAGATCGCGCCCTGGTAGGCCGGGCAGTGCGCCATGTCCGGCCCTTCGTACTCGCGCTCGCAGATCACGCAGTGCTGCACCTTGAGGCGCTGGTAGCTGCCGCTTTCGTCCGACGCCACCCGCGCCCAGCGCACGGCGCGCGAACCTGCAGCCGGCGCGAAAGGAACGGCGCCGCTCGCATCGGAAGCCCGCGCCAGGTAGTACTTGCCGCCCGTCGCCCATGCCAGCAGCGGCGAGGCGACGAACGCCGTACCCAGCGCGATCAGCGCCGAGAAGGCCTGCGCCAGCGGCCCGAACACGCCCAGGTGCGCGGTGATCGACAGCACCGAGGCCAGCGCCATCGCGCCCACGCCCACCGGGTTGATGTCCCACAGGTGCGCGCGCTTGAACTCGATGCCCGGCGGCGAGAGCCCCAGCGGCTTGTTGATGACCAGGTCGGCCACCACCGACATCATCCAGGCGATGGCGATGTTGGCGAACAGCCCGAGCACATCGCCCAGCGCCTCGAACACGTTCATCTCCATCAGCATGAAGGCGATCAACGCGTTGAACACCACCCACACCACGCGCCCGGGATGGCTGTGCGCCACGCGCGAGAAGAAATTGCTCCAGGCCAGCGACCCCGCATAGGCGTTGGTGACGTTGATCTTGAGCTGCGAGATCACCACGAACAGCGCCGTCGCGGCCACCGCCCAGCCGTAGTTCGGAAACACGTACTCGTAGGCCGCGAGGTACATCTGGTTCGGATCGACCGCACGCTCGACCGGCACCATGTGCGTGATGGCAAGGTAGGCCAACAGGGCGCCGCCCAGCATCTTGAGCACGCCGAGCACCACCCAGCCCGGGCCGCCGGCCAGCACGCCGGACCACCAGCGCCGCCCGGTGGTGGCGGTGCGCGCAGGCATGAAGCGCAGGTAGTCGGCCTGCTCCCCCATCTGGGTGATCAGCGCGATGCCGACCGTCAGCGCGGCGCCAAACAGGTGCAGATCGAAGCCCTTGGCACCCGCCTTGACCCCGTTGTAGTGCACGATGCCTGCAAATGCACCAGGATCGCGCACGAGCACGAAGACGAAAGGCACCACCAGCATCACCAGCCACAGCGGCTGTGTCCACAGCTGCAGCCGGCTGATGGCCGACACGCCGTGCGTGACCAGCGGAATCACCACCAGCGCGCACACCAGGTACCCCCAGACCGGCCGAATGCCGAGCGCCAGCTCCAGCGCGTAGGCCATCACGGCCGCCTCGAGCGCGAAGAAGATGAAGGTGAACGAGGCGTAGATCAGCGAAGTCAGCGTCGAGCCGATGTAGCCGAAGCCCGCGCCGCGCGTGAGCAGGTCCATGTCGACGCCATAGCGCGCGGCGTACACGCTGATCGGCAGCCCCGCCAGGAAGATGATGAGCCCCGTGACCAGGATCGCCCAGAAGGCGTTGGCAAAGCCGTACTGCACCAGCAGCGTGGCGCCCACGGCTTCGAGGATGAGGAACGATGCCGCCCCGAAAGCCGTGTTGGCCACCCGCCATTCGGACCACTTGCGAAAGCGCTGCGGCGTGTAGCGCAGCGCGTAGTCTTCGAGCGTTTCGCTCGCGACCCAGCTGTTGTAGTCGCGCCGGACCTTGACGATGCGCTGGGGGGCATCATCCGGGGTGGCGGCCGTGTCTGTGGGATTCACACCGTTTCGGTGCATCTTTCGTGCCATCCGTACGGCTTTTGGCGAACAGGGCACGACTGTTGCAAAGAGGAAGCCCTGCCCATAATGGCCGACTCCCCCAGCCACCTGATGCCGCTCCCATGGAACTGACCCCGCGCGAAAAAGACAAGCTGCTGATCTTCACCGCGGCGCTGCTCGCCGAACGCCGCAAGGCGCGCGGCCTGAAGCTCAACTACCCCGAAGCCATCGCCCTGATCTCCGCCGCCGTGATGGAAGGCGCTCGCGACGGCAAGAGCGTCGCGGCGCTGATGAGCGAGGGCCGCACGGTCCTCACCCGTGCGGACGTGATGGACGGCATCGCCGAGATGATTCCGGACATCCAGGTCGAAGCCACCTTTCCGGACGGGACCAAGCTGGTCACCGTCCATCAACCCATCGTCTGACCCGCCTCACAAAAAGAACCGTCATGCGCCACACCGCTTCCAAGACCCTTGCCCTGCTCGCCCTCCTGCTGCCGCTCGCGGCCGGCGCCCACACCGGCGTCGACGGCGGCGTGCACCACGGCTTCGCCACCGGCTTCCTGCATCCGCTGACCGGCGCCGACCACCTCGCCGCCATGGTCGCGGTCGGCTTCTGGAGCGCGCTGGCCGCGCGCCGCGCCTGGCCCGACCTGCTGTGGGCGCCGCTGGCCTTCGCCGGCATGCTGCTCGCGGGTGCGCTGATGGGGCTTGCCGGCGTGCAGCTGCCGGCCGTCGAGCCGATGATCGCGGCCTCGCTGCTGGTGCTGGGCCTGCTGGTGGCCACGCGCGCTCACCTGCCGGCGGCTGCCACCATGGCCGTGGTCGGCGTGTTCGCCATCTTCCACGGCGTGGCCCACGGCCATGAACTTGCCAGCGAAGAAGGTGCCGCGCTCACGCTGGCCGGCATGGTCGGCGCCACCGTGCTGCTGCACCTCGCAGGCATGGCGTTCGGCTGGGCCCTGCGCCATGCCAATGCCTGGCTGCCGCGCCTGGCTGGCGCTGCGGTCGTCGGCCTGGGTGCGACGCTGCTGGCACAGGCCATCTGAGAGGGCCGCCATGATCCCCGGCGAACTCCTCACCGACGACGGCGACCACACGCTCAACCCCGGCCGCCGCACCCTCACGCTGGTGGTGCAGAACACGGCCGACCGGCCGATCCAGGTCGGCTCGCACTATCACTTCGCCGAGACCAACGGCGCGCTCGGCTTCGACCGCGAAGCGGCGCGCGGCATGCGCCTGAACATCGCCTCGGGCGCCGCGGTGCGCTTCGAGCCGGGCCAGCAGCGCACGGTCGAGCTGGTCGACTTCTCGGGCGATCGCATCGTCTACGGCTTTCGCGGCCTGGTTCAAGGAAAGCTCTAAAACATGGCCACCATCGGGCGACGCGCCTATGCAGAAATCTTCGGCCCCACCGTGGGCGACCGGGTTCGTCTCGCAGACACCGACTTGCTGATCGAGGTCGAAGCCGACTACACGCTGCGCGCCGGCGGCTACGGCGAAGAAGTGAAGTTTGGTGGCGGCAAGACGATCCGCGACGGCATGGCGCAATCGCAACGCACCCGCGCGCAGGGCGCCGTCGACACCGTGCTGACCAACGCACTGATCCTCGACCACTGGGGCATCGTGAAGGCCGACATCGGCCTGAAGGACGGCCGCATCGCCGCCATCGGCAAGGCCGGCAACCCCGACGTGCAGCCGGGCGTCGACATCGTCATCGGCCCGGGCACCGAGATCATCAGCTGCGAAGGCAACATCGTCACCGCCGGCGGCATCGACAGCCACATCCACTTCATCTGCCCGCAGCAGATCGAGGAGGCGCTGTCTTCCGGCATCACCACCATGCTCGGCGGCGGCACCGGCCCCGCCACCGGCACCTTCGCGACCACGGCCACGCCCGGCCCCTGGCACATCGAGCGCATGCTGCAGGCGGCCGACGCGTTCCCCATGAACCTGGGCTTCCTCGGCAAGGGCAATGCGAGCCTGCCGGACGCGCTGCACGAGCAGATCGAGGCCGGCGTCATGGGCCTCAAGCTGCATGAAGACTGGGGCACCACGCCCGCGGCCATCAGCAACTGCCTCGACGTGGCCGATGCCACCGACACCCAGGTGGCGATCCACAGCGACACGCTCAACGAATCGGGCTTTGTCGAAAACACCATCGCTGCCGTGGGCGGCCGCGCGATCTGCGCCTTCCACACCGAAGGCGCAGGCGGCGGGCATGCGCCCGACATCCTGCGCGTGGTGGGCGAGGCCAACTTCCTGCCCTCCTCCACCAACCCCACGATGCCCTACACCGTGAACACGCTCGACGAGCACGTCGACATGCTCATGGTGTGCCACCACCTCGACGCCGGCATCGCCGAAGACCTGGCCTTCGCCGAGTCGCGCATCCGCAAGGAAACCATCGCCGCCGAAGACGTGCTGCACGACCTCGGCGCGATCAGCATGTTCAGCTCCGACAGCCAGGCCATGGGCCGCGTCGGCGAGGTGATCATCCGCACTTGGCAGACCGCGCACAAGATGAAGCTGCAGCGCGGCACGCTGCCGGAAGACAGCGAGCGCAACGACAACTTCCGCGCCAGGCGCTACATCGCCAAGTACACGATCAACCCGGCCATCGCGCACGGCATCGCGCACGAGGTCGGCTCGCTCGAAGTCGGCAAGTGGGCCGACATCGTGATCTGGAAGCCGGCCTTCTTCGGCGTGAAGCCTTTCACCATCCTCAAGGGCGGCACCATCGCGATGGCCGCAATGGGCGACCCGAACGCATCGATCCCGACACCGCAGCCGGTGCATTTCCGGCCGATGTTCGGGGCGTACGGCGGCTCGTTGGCAAAGAGTTCGCTGACCTTCGTCTCGCAGGCCGGCCTGGCCTCGGGCATCAAGGAACGCTACGGTTTAGCCAAGAACCTCAGCGCGGTGAAGAACATCCGCAACGTGCGCAAGAAGGACCTGATCCACAACGGCTACACGCCGAAGATGGAGATCGATGCGCAGACCTATGCGGTGCGTGCGGACGGGCATCTGCTGACCTGCGAGCCGGCGAAGCTGCTGCCGATGGCGCAGCGGTATTTCCTGTTTTGAAGCGGGGTCAAGCGCCCGCTTGACAGGCTGCGTATCCTCGAAGGTATTCATCCTGTCATCCAGCGCCGCAGGCGCTCTATCGCACCATGCTCACCGCCAACAAACTCATGCCCCAGGGCCGCGGGCTTGCGCCCGTGCTGCTCAAACGCGCCGCCACCATCGAACTCGACTGGGACGTCCGCCAGAAAAGCCGCTTCGACGCCACCGACTCGCAAGGCCGGCAGATAGGCATCTTCCTGCCGCGCGGCACCGCCGTGCGCGGGGGCGACGTGCTGGTGGCCGAGGACGGCTCGCTGATCCGCGTCATCGCGGCGCCGCAGCCGGTGCTGCGCATCACGCATTGCACGGCCCACGGCACGCCGTTCGACCTGACGCGCGCGGCCTACCACCTCGGCAACCGGCATGTGCCGATCGAGCTCAAGCCCGACCACCTGAAGATCGAGCCCGACCATGTGCTGGCCGACATGCTGCGCTCGATGCACCTGATCGTGGTCGCGGTGGAAGAAGCCTTCGAGCCCGAGGGCGGCGCCTATGGATCGCACGAGCATTCGCGCGGCGGTGGCCACAGCCACGGCCACGCGCACGACCATGGCAAGAGCAAAAGCCCGAAGCCACTCGTGCTCGCACCGGAACTGCTCGACGACCATGAGCATTCGCACGGTCACTCGCACTGAAATGAAATCTTGCTTTTCGGTTCGATGCGGTAGGGGTCATTCGGGGCGCGCTCACGCCGACGGTGTGCTCTGCTCCGCGAATGTCCCCCGGCGCGGCCTAGGGCCGCATGCCTCCTCCTTTATTTCGCTGCGCAGAGCACACCATCGGCGTGATCGCTCAGAGCACTGGTTGATCGGCTCGCACAAGCGCTGCGTCCATCGTGCGCAGGGCACCGGGTGCTCCCCGCAGCGAAATAAAGGAGGAGCGAAGCGGGGGACATTCGCGGAGGGGAGTACCCGGTGGCCTGTGCACGCGCCCCGAACACACGCCCCCCAACACAACGCACGGTAGAAAGCTGACATGCCCGACCCGGCCGACACACCCGGCGCCCACAGTCTGCTGCAGCTCATCTGGCTGGCCTCCCCCGCCTTGCCGGTGGGTGGCTTCTCGTATTCGGAAGGCGTCGAGGCAGCGGTGGAATGGGCCGGTATCGATTCGGAGCCCAAGGCCGCCGAGTGGCTCGCCGACCAACTGCACCTGAGCTTCGCGCGCGGCGACCTCGCGCTGGTGGCGCAGGCCATCGCCGCCTGGCGCGCGGGCGATGCGCCGCGCATCCGCGCGCTCAACGACTGGGTCATGGCCACGCGCGAGTCGGCCGAATTCTTCCTGCAGACCGAGCAGATGGGCCGCTCCTTCGTCGAGTGGCTCAAGCTGCACCACACGGACACAGCCGAGGTCTTCGCGGACCTGCCTGCGAGCTACCCCGTGGCCTTCGCCTTCGCCCTGAGCCGCACCGGCGCCACGGTGCACGACGGCTGCCTGGCCTTCGCCTTCGGCTGGGCCGAAAACATGGTGGCCGCAGCCGTCAAGGCCGTGCCGCTGGGCCAGAGCGCGGGCCAGCGCATCCTGGCGAGGCTGGCGCGCGAAATCCCTGCCGCGGTCGCCCACGCGATGCGCCTCGGCGACGATGAGCGCCAGGCTTTTGCACCCCTGTTGGCTGTGTTGTCGGCACGCCATGAAACACAATACTCGCGCCTCTTTCGAAGCTGACCGAACCGGACAACGCCCATGACCTCCGCCCTGCACCACATTCCCAACCGCACCAAGAGACTTCCCCCGCTGCGCGTGGGCATCGGCGGCCCGGTCGGATCGGGCAAGACCACGCTGCTCGAAATGCTCTGCAAGGCGATGCGCGACAAGTACGACCTGGTCGCGATCACCAACGACATCTACACCAAGGAAGACCAGCGCCTGCTGACCGTGGCCGGTGCGCTGCCTGCCGAACGCATCATGGGCGTGGAAACCGGCGGCTGCCCGCACACCGCGATCCGCGAGGACGCCTCGATCAACCTCGAAGCCATCGACCGCATGCTCGAGGACTTTCCGGATGCCGACATCGTGTTCGTCGAATCGGGCGGCGACAACCTTGCGGCCACCTTCAGCCCCGAGCTGTCGGACCTCACGATCTACGTGATCGACGTGGCGGCCGGCGAGAAGATCCCGCGCAAGGGCGGCCCCGGCATCACGAAGAGCGACCTGTTCGTGATCAACAAGACCGATCTCGCACCCTACGTGGGCGCCAATCTCGACGTGATGGAGCAGGACACGCAGCGCATGCGCCGCCAGCGGCCCTACGTGATGACCAACCTCAAGACCCACACGGGCGTGGCCGAGGTGGTGGCTTTCATCGAGCAGCGCGGCATGCTCACGGCCGCCTGACGGGGCCTGCCGAAACGAAACTCAGAGTTCGCTGCCGTCCCTGAGCTGCCGCGCCTTGTAGACGAGGCGCACGCTCGCACGGCGCGGGTCGCTGACCTGCTGCACGTACACATCGGCATCGCCGCTCGTCCACGCGGCATAGGCGCTGCCCGGATCGCGCGACGCCAGTTCGTTGCCGAACACGCCGCGCCCCCACTGCACCAGTCGACCGAATGCCGCCGCGCCGCTGTCGGGCACGGCCTGCGCGGTTGCCACGAATTCGACGCGCCGCAGTTCCGAGGCCACGAAGAAGAAGGTCGGCTCGAACGACAGCCCCGCCATCTCGACCGGCGCAGCGCGCCAGCTGCCCAGCAAGCCGCCGGTCAGCCGCTGCGGGCGCTGCACGCGCTCCGCGGCCGGCAATGCCGCCTGCAATTCATCGGCCGTCATGCCGAGCCGCACGCCCGGCGGCAGGGCCTGCGCATGCAGCGTGCCGGCAGCGAAGACGGCGCTTGCAGCAAGCGCACGGAGAAGGGTCGATGGGGCAATGGATCGCACGTGGAGCATCGGGAAGGAAGGCGGCGGCACCGTGGGACCGCGAGTATGCCGCGGAGTTCCACCCTGCTGGGCCTCAAGTCCTTCAGGGCCCGATGCCACCCTCGCACAGCGGCAGCCGCAGCGTCAGGCCCAGCACGCCGCCGGCATCCGGCGCCGAATAGATGCGGCCACCATGGCGGCCGGCGATGCGCTCGCAAACCCGCGCGCTGGCCTGCGAGGCGGCGTCGAGCGCGTCAAAGAATCTTGCCAGCGGCGGCCGCACGTCCGCGGCGTCGAGGTCACGCCAATGAACGACCGCATGCGTGCCTTCCACCCGCGCACGGACCTGCAGGGTCGCGCCCGCGGACATCACGCTTGCCGCATGCGCCGTGACCTTGGAAAGCAGTTCGCACAGCTCCGCCCGGATGGCAAAGACCGGCACCGCCTCCGAGGGAAGCTGGATGTCGAAACGGATGCCGGCGGAATCCGGCGTGGCGCCGAGAAGCGGCCGCAGGTCCTGGACGCTGCTCGCCAGCATCTTCTGCCGCGCATCGTTTTTGGCCTGCTCCGCAATGCCGCGGGCTTGTGCCCCCGCCCTGAGGTTCGAGACCAGCAGAGCGCCCATCATGGCCAGCACGCCGGCAAGCCCGAGCAGGATGGCAATGGCGATGATCAGTCCGAGGTTGCCGGAATACATGTGTGCAATACCTCTTCAACGCGGCGCGGGCGCACGGAATTCCAGCGCGCCCGAAGCACCGCGCTCGCAGGTGCCCGACAAGGCATCCGCGCGCGGACCGGGCAACGCGGGTCGCGCGCCCTCGGCCTGTCCGTCGCAGACGTCCCAGGGTGCCGTGGGCGGTCTGCGCGGGTCGAAAGACATCGGCGGCGGCGGTCTCTCGCCGCGAAAACCCGGCGGCGGACCGTAGGGCATGGGCGGCGGAAGCACGATGCAGCCCGACAGGCTGGCAGCCGCCAGCACGCCCGCGAGGTGATGGATTCGGATCATTTTTTCTTGAAGCAACTCACAGCTTGATCGGCCGGTCCTGTGCGGCAAGACGAGCGCCCTGCCGCACCGGCCGGATGCCGTGTCAGAACGCGTGGCGGATGCCGAAGTCGTAGCCGGTCGACGAACGCGGCAGGCCCGTGTAGCCCACGCCGGTGCTGCCATAGCCCGTGGTGCTCGCGGCGGTCAGGCTGCCGGTGTAGGCCGCGTCGTTGCGGTTGTTCACGCGCGCGACGGTGGCATAGAGCGCGGTGCGCTTCGAGAGGTTGTGCACGTAGCCGATCGCGAACTTGTTCGCGCGCGGGTCTTCGCCGGTGATGCCGGTGGCGCCTTCGTCGTAGCGCACGGTGGAGTACGACGCGCGGATCACGCCCGCACCCACCGGCATGCTCGCGCCGATGAGGTAGCCGTTGTAGCTGTTGCGGCTGTCGCCGGCGGCGAGTTCGAACTTGTTCTTCACGTTCGAGAGTTCGCCGAACAGCTTGACCGGACCGAAGTCGTAGGATGCACCGAGATTGATGGTCTGGACCTTGCGCGTGAGCGTGGTGGTGTCGACGGCAACGTTCTGGCCCATCGACAACGCCACGTCGAGCGGCCCGTTGGCATAGCCGAATCGGCCGCCGACATAGCGGCCGGCACTGCTGCTGGTCGCGGCGGTGGTGTCGGTGGCGCTGGTCTTGGTGTTCTCGTTCAGGCTGTACTGGACCTGGCCATAGAAGCCACCGAGGTTCGGCGGCAGGAAGTAGCCGACCATGTTGCTTGCGCGCACATAGTTCGAGTTGCCGATACCGGTGCTGCCGCTCACCGTGTTGATCACGCTGGCGCCCGAGCCGTTGGTGCCGAACGGATCGAACACGGTGTCGTTCCAGAAGGTGGCCGTGTAGTCGCGGCCCAGCCGCAGTTCGCCGAAGCCACCGGAGAGGCTGACGGTGGAACGGCGATTGAAGGTCGAGACACCGGTTGCACCGTCATCGTTGGTGATCGGTGCTTCGAGCCAGAAGCTGGCAGCGAGCCCGCCGCCCAGGTCTTCCGTGCCGCGGAAGCCGATGCGGCTGGAGTTGTAGCCGGAGTTGGCAAGACTCCATTGGCTCTGCTTGCTGGTGGCGCCGGTGGTCGCGTTGCGCGAGGTGGCCGATTGGTAGCTCACACCAGCATCGATGACGCCGAACAGAGTGACGGACGATTGGGCAGAAGCCAGGCCGGTGACGGCCAGCGCGGCGAGTGCCGTGAGGGATTTCTTCATTCAGGTTTCTCCGGGTTTTCAGCAGCTCTTCATCGAGCAGCTGGACGGATGGTCACTTTCAAAATTGGAGGAATCTGGTGGACGGTGCGTGCTTTGCACTGAATGTTGTTTTGCGTGCACTCGTTGTGTTTGCGGCCCTGTTGTTCGGGGTCCGGTGATGAAGGTTTTGCCTCATACGGGGCGCTCCCCCTGCAGGCACGCACTTGCGAGCACGTACTAAAAGTCTCCCAAAAGCCAAGCAATGCTCACCGCTCCGAAGGAGTACGACATGACCATTGTTTTGCAAAGCACCGTCGCCGCATCGCTGGGCGTGCAGCAGCTCGCCAGCGCATTCAGCCCTGCCTTTTCCCACCTGCGCATTCTTCGCAACCTGATCATTCCCATGCCCGAGGGATGCGCGGTCCGCACCGCAAGAATCGACGCCGTGATCGTGTGCGAGACCGGTGTCTACCTGTTCGAGATCAAGGCCTGGCGCAACGCCTTCGTCTACAGAAAGAAATCGGACCAGGCCCCACCCCGCTGGTTCCTGCGCCTCGACGGCTGCACGAGGGCGCGCGAAGTGAAAGACCCCGCATGGCAAGGCGGCCGCAAGACAACGCAGCTGCGCAGCCTGCTGCCCGACGACCTGCGCCTGCAGTACTTCGTCCTGCTGCCCTGCGAAGGCGTCGAGCTCGAAGGCGTCATGCCCGCGGCCGTCATCACGCAGCAAGACCTGCCCTACATCGCACGGCTGGTGCGCAACAACGGGCGCACCGCGCGCACCTATCCGCTGCTCGATGCCGACGCCATCGACCGCACCGTGCAGCGCCTGCTCGACATCCAGGGCGACATGTCCATCGAAACCCATCTTCAGAACTGCCGCCGCGAACGAAGCGAACAGCAACCCGCCATGCGATGGCCCGTCATGAGCGCCATGGGCCWGCAATAACGCTTTGCATCGCACGCCCCCGAAGCCCGGAGGGAGTCCCATATTTCTCCGACATTGGCAGGGACCATGCGGAGATGAGATCTCCCAAGTCCCTCGCGGCCATCGCTGCACTGTTCACTTCGATGGCCGCCGCTCCGGCATGGGCTGCCGACCCGTTCACCGTCAAGGACATCCGGCTCGAAGGCCTGCAGCGCGTCGAGCCCGGCACCGTCTTCTCGACCCTCGGCATCAAGGCCGGAGACACCTACAGCGACGACCGCGGCAGCGCCGCCATCCGCTCGCTGTTCGAGCTCGGCCTGTTCAAGGACGTGCGCATCGACGTCGACGGCAGCGTGCTCGTGGTCATCGTGGAAGAACGCCCTTCGGTCGCCGACGTCGACTTCGTCGGCACCAAGGAATTCGACAAGGCCGCGCTCCAGAAGGCACTGCGCGAAGTGGGCCTCGCCGAAGGCCGCCCCTACGACAAGGCGCTGACCGACCGCGCCGAGCAGGAGCTCAAGCGGCAGTACATCAGCCGCAGCCTCTACAACGCCCAGGTCGTCACCACCGTCACGCCGCTCGAACGCAACCGCGTCAACCTCACGCTCACCGTCACCGAAGGCGAGTCGGCGCGCATCAAGAGCGTGCGCGTGATCGGCAACAGGGCCTACGGCGAGCGCACGCTGCTCGACCTGTTCGACCAGGACAGCGGCGGCTGGCTCGCCTGGTACACCAAGTCGAACCAGTATTCGCGCAGCAAGCTCAACGCCGACATCGAAGCACTGCGCTCCTACTACATCACTCGCGGCTACCTCGAGTTCCGCGTCGACTCCACGCAGGTCGCCATCTCGCCGGACCGGCAGGCGCTCGACGTCACGATCAACATCAGCGAAGGCGAAAAATTCGCGGTGGCCGGCGTCAGGCTCGATGGCAACTATCTCGGGCGCGAGGACGAGTTCAAGACCCTCGTCACGATCCACCCCGGCGCGCCCTACAACGGCGAGGACGTGGCGGCCACCACCAAGGCCTTCACCGACTACTTCGGCACCTTCGGCTATGCGTTCGCGCGCGTGAAGGCCGAGCCGGAAATCGACCGCACGAACAACCGCGTCGTGATGGTGCTGAAGGCAGAACCTGCGCGACGCGTCTACGTGCGGCGCCTGAACATCGGCGGCAACGCGAGAACGCGCGACGAAGTGATCCGCCGCGAGTTCCGACAATACGAAGGCGCCTGGTACGACGGCAACAAGATCAGGCTCTCGCGCGACCGCGTCGACCGGCTCGGCTTCTTCACCGAGGTGACTGTCGACACCGCCGAAGTGCCCGGCACCAACGACCAGATCGACCTCGCGGTCAACGTGACCGAGAAGCCCACCGGCTCGCTGCAGCTCGGCGCCGGCTACTCGTCGACCGACAAGGTCTCGCTCACCTTCGGCATCACGCAGGAGAACGTGTTCGGCTCCGGCAACTACCTCGGGCTGCAGGTCAACACCAGCTCGTACAACCGCTCGATCTCGCTCACCGCCACCGATCCGTACTTCACGAAGGACGGCATCTCGCGCACGCTCAACGTGTTCCACACCACCACGCGGCCCTACTACGAGGCCGACGGCAACTACAAGCTCGCGAGCGACGGCGGCTCGGTGCGCTTCGGCCTGCCGGTGGGCGAGCTGGACACCGTCTACCTCGGCATCGGCGTCGAACGCTATTCGTTCACGCCCGGCACCAACGGCGCGTACACGCTGGTCAACGGCTCCTACGTCTACACCGGCACGCCGCAGGCCTACCTCGACTACTTCAAGTGCACGGGCACCGCGCCGAGCGTGGTGTGCGCGAACAGCAGCGTCGTGGGCATTCCCGCCACGGTGGGCTGGTCGCGCGACGACCGCGACAGCGCGCTGGTGCCGACCAGCGGCCGCCTGCAGCGCGCGAACCTCGAAGTGGGCGTGGGCAGCGAGCTGCGCTACCTGAAGACCGACTACCAGTACCAGCAGTACTTCGCGCTGTCGAAGCAGTACACGCTGGCCATCAACAGCCAGCTCGGCTATGCGAAGGCCCTGGGCGGCAGCACCTTCCCGATCTTCAAGAATTTCTACGCCGGCGGGCTCGGCTCCATCCGCGGCTTCGAGCAGAACTCGCTGGGGCCGGTCGACGCGGTCACGGGCGGTTCGCTCGGCGGCACGCGCAAGGCGATCTTCAACATGGAGTTCAGCACGCCCTTCCCCGGCGCCGGCAACGACCGGTCGCTGCGGCTCTACACCTTCCTCGATGCGGGCAACGTGTTCGCCGACCGCACGGCGAGCATGACCGACGCGCAATGGAAGGCCCAGAACCGCATCCGCGCCTCGGCGGGCCTGGGCATCAGCTGGATCTCGCCGCTGGGCCCGCTGCGCCTGGCCTATGCCGTGCCGCTGGCCTACCAGAAGGCGGACACCGCCAACGGCATCGCGGCGGACCGCACGCAGCGCTTCCAGTTCCAGATCGGAACATCCTTCTGACCCGCAGAGCAAGCCCATGAGCCGCATCCTGCTGGTCGAAGACGGACGCGACATCGCGTCGGTGCTGCTGGACCACCTGCACAACGCCGGCCATGTGGTCGAGCACATCGGGGACGGCGCGGCGGCGCTGGACCACATCCTGAGTTCGCCGCCGGCGCTCACCCTGCTCGATGTGGTGCTGCCGCAGATCGACGGCCTGCAGGTGCTCCAGAAGGTGCGCTCGCACAGCGACCATCCGATCATCATGCTGACGGCGCGCTCGCGCGAAGTCGACCGTCTGCGCGGGCTCGACCTCGGCGCCGACGACTATGTCTGCAAGCCTTTCTCCCCGAGGGAGGTGGTGGCGCGCGTCCACACGGTGCTGCGCCGCCATGCGCAGCGCGATGGCGCTTCGGCGGCCCCGTCCCCTTCCGTGGCCTTCGGGGACAAACGCGGGGGCGCGAGCCTGGAGGGGCACGCCCTCGACCTCACCCGCCGCGAGCTGCTGTTGCTGCGCGCGCTGTCGCGCGACCCGGGACGCGTGTTCACGCGGTCGAAGCTGCTCGAGGCCGCATTTCCCGAGGCGCTCGACGTCAACGAGCGCGCGGTCGACGGGCACATCAAGAACCTCCGGAAGAAGCTCGCGGCCGTGTCGCCCTCGCACGGCTGGATCCGCTCGATCTACGGCGTGGGCTTCAGCTTCGCGGAGCGGCCCACCTGAGTTGGACCCTTGCACCCGACGCCTTCCCCCGCGGCATCGGGCGAGGTGCCTTGGCCGGTGCGCATGATCGGCGCCAGGGTCGAGAGGCTCGAGCTGCGGGCTTCGGAAGGACAGCGTTCGGCGCATCCGTCGCGCGCCGCGATAAAGGCGCCGAGCGCGAGCCCGCCGAAAGCCAGAAAGCCCATGAGGCACGGCACCAGCGGGAGCCTGGCGGGCGTCGTCGGTCCCGCAACGGGGTGCGTCCAGGCGGTTTCGCTGTGAGAGGGCATCGTGATCTGCACCGTTCAGCTTGCCGTGCGCGGCGGCACCAGGGCTTTCGTGCGAGCGACGCCTTCCGGCGCCTGCGAGTGGCCGGTCATGGGTTTTCCTTCCGCGGCTCGGTGTCGGCCTCGGCAGGCCGGGTGGCGCGCGCCTCCGCCCAGACGACCAGCAGCGCCCACACATGGGTGACCACCCAGAAAAGCGCCGTCAGCAACATCAGCAGCGCGTCGATGTCCGGACCAGACCATACCTCCGCCCACAGCCCAGGGGATGCCGCGGGCGCGCAATGCCCCGGACTGGCCCAGGCGAGCGCGGTGGCCGCCAAGGTGTGAAGGACTTTGTTGGGAGGACGATGCGTGGCCGGGTTCATGGCACGCATCGTGCGTTTTGAATCGGGAGAAATGTGGGAGAAGCGCCCCCCAGATTCCACCCAATTCCTCCCAATTTCCTCCCCATTTGGCCGCCATGATCGGCCGCTTGCCTATGACGCCCGCCTGCCCCGAACGCATGTCGCAGAATGCGGCCATGTCTCCCCCGAGTCCATGCCGCGTCTGACCCTCTCCCGGAAGATCTTCCTGGCGCTGGCCGCCTTGCTGATCGTGCTGCTGCTCAGTTTCGTGGGCTTCTCGATCATTGCGCTGCAGCGGGGCCTCGGCGCCTACGTCGCCGAGATCGAGATCCGGCGCATGGACTGGCTTTCCCAGCTCCTGCTGAAGCACTACGTCGCCAACGGCGACTGGAAGAAGCTGCGCGACAACGAAGACGCCTGGCATCGCCTCCAGATGGGGCAGCTGGCTGTCGTGCTCGACGGTGCGGCCAGCCCCGACGACCGGCGGCTGCCCCCCTGGTACGAGCGCCGCACGGAGGGCCCCGCCAGGCCCGAGGGCGACCCCGAGAACGGCTCGCCGCCCGCGCCTGCGCCTTCCTCGTCGCCCTCGCCGCAGCTCGACCTCCTGCCCAGGCGGTTTGCAGTGCCGCCGCCGCCCTGGTTCTTTCCCGACCCGCGCGGCGCGCCGGACTCGATCTACCGGCGCCTGGCCGTGCTCGACGCCCAGGGTGCGCCGGTGGTCGGCGCCACCATCGACCTGGAGAACGCCGCGCGCACGCCGATCCGGCGCGGACGCTCCGTCATCGGCTACCTGGCGCTCGCCCCCATGCAAGGCCTCGAAAGCGAGGCCGATCGTGCATTCCTTGCGCGCCAGTCCGGCGTGATCGCCCTGACCGGCATGTGCGGCCTCGCCTTCGCGCTGGCGCTCTCGTGGCTGCTGGCGCGCCGCTGGTTCAAGCCCATCGACGAGCTGACGCAGGCGGCCCAGGACGTGGCGCGCGGACGGCTTTCCACACGCGTGGCCGTCCATGGCTCGGACGAGCTCGCGTTGCTCGGCAAGACCTTCAACGACATGGCGCAGCGCCTCGACACGGTCGAGGCCTCGCGGCGCGCCTGGCTGGCCGATGCGGCGCACGAGCTGCGCACGCCGCTGGCGGCGATGCGCGCCGAGATCGAGGCGCTGCAGGACGGCGTGCGCACCTTCGACGAACGCACCGCGCTGCGGATGCACCGGCAGGTGATCCGGCTCGGCCAGCTGGTCGACGACCTGCGCAGCAGCATGCGCGAGCCGCAAAGCGACCTGCTCACGACCGCGGTGTTCCCCCTCTCGCTGCTGAAGGAGGCGCTCGACCACACGCGCGACCGCTTCGCCCAGCGCGGCATCGCGGTCGACCGGCGTGCGATCGACCTCGTCGCGGCATCCGCACAACCGGTGATCGACGGCGACGCGCACCGGCTGCACCAGGTCTTCATGAACCTGATCGAGAACACGCTGGCCTACACCGATGCCGGCGGCGAGCTGCGCATCGACGCTACGGTCGAGGGGGCGTGGACGGGCAACTGCCTCACGCTGCTGTTCGACGACAGCGCGCCGGGCGTGCCCGAGGACGAACTGCCGCGGCTCTTCGACCGGCTGTTCCGCGGCGAAACCTCGCGCAGCCGCGCCCTCGGCGGCTCCGGCCTCGGCCTGTCGATCTGCCGCGCGACCATCGAGGCGCATGGCGGCAGCATCGAGGCCGCTGCGTCGCCGCTCGGCGGGCTGCGCATGACCATCACCCTTCCGCTGGCGGCATCCACATGACACGCATCGTCATCGTCGAAGACGAGATCGACATCGCCTCGGTGGTGCAGGACTACCTGCGCCACACCGGCTACGAAACCGAGCATTTCACCGACGGACAGAGCGCACTCGAAAGCATCATCGCGTCGCCGCCCGACCTGACGCTGCTCGACATCATGCTGCCGCGGCTCGACGGCATCGAGGTGCTGCGCCGCGCGCGCGAACACACGGCCCATCCGATCATCATGCTGACCGCACGCATCGAGGAAGTCGACCGCCTGCTCGGCCTCGAACTCGGCGCCGACGACTATGTGTGCAAGCCCTTCTCGCCGCGCGAGCTGGTCGCGCGCGTGCGTGCCGTGCTGCGGCGCACCACCCCGGGCAACGCGCCGGGGCAAGCCCCCCGGGAAGACGCGCCGGGCCTCGTGCTCGACGACGTGCACTGGCGCGCCTCGCTCGAAGGCACGCCGCTCAACCTCACGCGCCGCGAGTTCGGCCTGCTGCAGGTGCTGTCGCGGCACCCGGGCCGCATCTTTTCGCGTGCGCGGCTCCTGGAGCTCGCGTACGACGACACGGTGGACGTGACGGAGCGCGCCATCGACAGCCACGTCAAGAACCTGCGGCGCAAGCTCGGCACGGTGACGCCTTCGCACGACTGGATCCGTTCGGTGTACGGGGTCGGGTTTGCGTGGGAAGCGCCGGCCGATCCGGCACGCTGAACGCGGCCCGCAGGGCCGGCGCTCAGGCGCTCAGCCGCTCCATGGCGGGCTTGCCACCACGGCAGAGGTAGCGGGCCGCGACAGCCCCAGGGCGCCTTCGAGCATCCGGACGATCGTCTCGCGGGCCTGGTCGAAGTCCGCCGGTTCCAACGCCTTCTTGCCGAGCAGCATCCGCATCTGCCAGGCGAAGTCAGCGTAGGTCTGGGTCATCGCCCACAGCGTGAACAGCAGGTGCGGCACCGGCAGCGGGTCGATGTCGCCGTTCGCCATCCAGCGCTGCAGCACGGCCGCCTCGGCACGGAACGCAGGCACCAGCTTGGCTTCGATGTCGTCGGCGCATTGCGGCGCCTGCGAGATGATCTCCTGCGCGAACAGGCGCGAGCCCGAGGGGTGGTCGTACGAGAACTTCAGCTTCTGCGTGACGTAGCGCTCCAGCGCCGCATGCGGGTCGAGGTTCGCATCCGCGAGGCTGTCGAGATTCGACAGCCACGAATCGAGCACGTCGTTGAAGACGCGCCGGTACAGCGCCTTCTTCGAGGGAAAGTAATACAGCAGGCTCTGCTTGGAGATGCCCGTATCGGCCGCGATGTCGTCGACCGACACGCCGCCATAGCCCTGCAGCGCAAAGCGCTCCTGCGCGACGGCGAGGATGGCGCTCTCCAGGTTCAAGCGGCGGGCCTGGCGTTTCACCGCCGGGGGGCGCGGCACTGCGCTCATGGATTCCTCATCCGCGCCAGGAAGCGCACAAGCCGCTCGTCGCCGCACTGCGCGACGTTGAAGCGGAACCACGCAAAGGGCTGCGGCGCCGTGCCGAAATCCACGGCCGCGGTGAGCGGCAGGCCCTGCTTGCGCGCCTCCTGCAGCACCGCATCGATCGAGGGCCGCGGCTCGCTGCCGGCCGGCCAGCCGGCGCACAGGAAGGGGCCGCCATCGGGCACGCACAGCGCCTGCAGGCCGGCGCCGGTCAGCAGCGACAGGGTGCGCTCGCCGGCGATCTTCAGGGACGTGCTGAGCCGCTGCAGGAAGCGCGGATGGCCGGCATCGGCCAGCACCTCGCAAGCCACGCGCTCCTCGAATTCGCTCGGGCCGAGCGCGGTGTGCAGGCACCGCAGCGCGGGGTCGTCGACCCAGCGCTGCGGCAGCAGCACATGCGCGAGCCGGAGGCGGGCCGACAGCGCGGTCGACACGCTGCCGACCTGGGCCACGCGCTGCAGGCCGTCCATGGCCGCAAGGCTGGGCGCCTGCAGCGGAGAGAGCCCGCGCCAGGCGTCCAGCTCGACGACCCGCAGGTCGTGCCGCTCGGCAGCCTGCAGCGCCTGATGGGCGCCTTGCGGCGTCATGCAGACGCCCAGCGGATTGGAGACGGCCGTGGACACGAACAACAGCCGCCGCTTGCTCGCCGCGGGCAGCAGGGCGGCCTGCTCGTCGAGCGCGCCGATATCGAGGCATCCGCCGCGCCGCGGAACCTCCAGCATGCGCCGGCCCAGCGTGCGGATCAGGCTGCGCAGCTGGCGCGACGCGGGCGACTCGATCAGCACGGCATCGCCGGGTTCGGTCCATGCCTGCAGCAGGCACATCGCAGCGCCGAGACTCCCGGCGGCGGTCATCACCTGCGGAGAGCCCAGCGCGGGCAGTTCGGCCCGGTGGCGTGCGGCGATCAGCTCGCGCAGCCGCAGCAGCCCGAAACCGGGCCTTGCGCCGCCGTCCCAGTCGGGCGCGGCACGGGCCACGCGCCGCATGGCCTCGCGCACCAGTTCGTCGCCGCGGTATTCGGCGGGCGGCAGCCTGTCGTGGTCTGCGCACGCTTCGGACGCCGGCGGTGCCGCATCGTCCGCCGCACGCGCCGGCCGATGCAGCACGTAGTAGCCGCTGCCCGGCCGCGAGGCCAGCACCGAACGCGCGCGCAAGGCGCTGTACGACTCGGTGACCGTGAAGGTGCTGATGCCCAGCTTGCCGGCCAGCGCGCGCACCGAGGGCATCTTGGTGCCGGGCGCGAGGCGCCCGTCGCTGACGCGCAATTCGACCCCCACCACCAGGCGCTGCGCCAGCCCGAGCCCGGGACCGGCGTCGTCCATCTCGCCCATCAGGCCCTGCAGCCATCCGGCACCGGTCGGCCCCGGCGCGAACAGCACCGGGGCGTTGCGTGAACTCTGCATCACTGTGGTCTCCTTTCGAAACGCGCGACGGTCGAAAGTCAGGGTTTGTCCGCAGGAACCGTGCTGGCCAGCGCAGCAGACGGCATGGGCCGCAGCGGCAAACACTTTCTCGCTTGCCGTTCCAACTGTGTATGGGCGGCACCCCTCGTTTGCTGAATCATCGCGACATTCGACCATTTGGTCAAACTTCATGAGGGCTCGCTCCCTCGTGTCGCCAACGGATCCCCACCACGACCCTGGAGCTTGAACGCCCATGAGCAGCACGATGAATCCCGTCGTCCCCACCGCACACCTTGCAGCCGACGTGCGCGCGGGCCGCCTCCCCCCCGAGCAGTACGTGAAGAATTTCTGCGACGCCCACCCGCCGCTGAACGTGGTGCAGGCCAACATCGAGGCCGAGCGCTGCTACTACTGCTTCGACGCGCCGTGCCAGACGGCCTGCCCCACGGGCATCGACATCCCGACCTTCATCCGCCGCATTGCCGACGGCAACCTGCGCGGCGCGGCACGCACCATCCTCGAAGAGAACCCGCTGGGCGGCATGTGCGCCCGCGTCTGCCCGACCGAGGTGCTGTGCGAACAGGCCTGCGTGCGCAACAGCAACGAGAGCAAGCCGGTCGAGATCGGCCTGCTGCAGCGCCATGCGACCGATGCCTTCTTCGACAGTCCCGGCGCGCCGCTGTTCGTGCGCGCGGCCGACACGGGCCGGCGCGTGGCCGTCGTCGGCGCAGGCCCCGCGGGCCTGGCCTGCGCGCACCGGCTTGCAGTGCTGGGCCACCAGGTGACGTTGTTCGATGCACGCCCCAAGCTCGGCGGGCTCAACGAATACGGCCTTGCGAGCTACAAGACGGTGAACGGCTTCGCGCAGCGCGAGATCGAGTGGCTGCTGTCGGTCGGCGGCATCGAGGTGCGCTGCAACCACGCGCTCGGCCGCGAGCTGCATCTCGACGCGCTCGCCGCCGGCTACGACGCCGTGTTCCTCGGCCTCGGCCTCGCCGGCGTCAACACGCTGGGCCTCGGCGAGCATGCCGGCGTGCGCGATGCGGTCGACTTCATCGCCGAGCTGCGCCAGGCCGCGTCGCCCGCCGATGTGGCCATCGGCCGGCATGTGGTGGTGATCGGCGGCGGCATGACCGCGGTGGATGCGGCCGTGCAGTCGCGCAAGCTGGGCGCGGAGGACGTGAGCATCGTCTACCGCCGCGGCACCGAGGCCATGGGCGCATCGCCCGACGAACAGCGCTGGGCCAGGGACAACGGCGTGCGCATCATCCACTGGGCCGCGCCGAAGGCCCTGCGCGTCGAGGGCGAGGCGCTGCACGGCATCGACTTCGCACGCACCGCGCTGGTGGACGGCAAGCTGGCCGAGACCGGCGAGCGCCTGGCCCTGCAGGCCGACCTGGTGCTCTGCGCCATCGGCCAGAGCTTCGTCGCGACGGCGCTGGAAGACAGCGGCGTGCACCTGCAGGGCGGCCGCATCCGCACCGATGCGGAATGCCGCAGCTCGCGGCCCAGGGTCTGGGCCGGCGGCGACGCGCGCTTCGGCGGGCGCGACCTGACCGTCGAAGCGGTGGAAGACGGCAAGCAGGCCGCGCTGTCGATCGACCGGCACCTGCGCGGCGCCTGACGCGGGCACGAATCCCTCCCTTCCCTCCCTCTCCCCCCACACATCCATCCGTACGCGCCAAGCCGCGACAGGAGCAATTCACATGGCAGACCTGAGCATCGACTTCGTGGGCATCCGCAGCCCCAACCCCTTCTGGCTGGCCTCCGCGCCGCCGACCGACAAGGAGATCAACGTCGTGCGCGCCTTCGAGGCCGGCTGGGGCGGCGTGGTCTGGAAGACCGTGGGCGAAGACCCGAACGTGGTCAACGTGCACGGCCCGCGCTACGCCGTTTCCTATGCGGCCGACCGGCGCGTGACCGGCTTCAACAACATCGAGCTGATCTCCGACCGCCCGCTGCGCACCAACCTCGAGGAGATGACGCGCGTCAAGCGCAACTGGCCCGATCGTGCGCTGGTGGCCTCGGTGATGGTGCCTTGCACCGAAGAGGCATGGAAGAACATCCTGCCGATGGTCGAGGACACCGGCTGCGACGGCCTGGAACTGAACTTCGGCTGCCCGCACGGCATGAGCGAGCGCGGCATGGGCGCGGCCGTGGGCCAGGTGCCCGCGTACATCCAGATGGTGGCGGAGTGGTGCAAGCACTACTCGAAGCTGCCGGTGATCGTGAAGCTCACGCCCAACGTCGCCGACATCCGGCCCGCCGCGCGCGCGGCGCAGAAAGGCGGCGCCGATGCGGTGAGCCTGATCAACACCATCAACTCGATCATGGGCGTGGACCTGGACGCGATGGCCATGTTCCCTCACACCGACGGCAAGGGCTCGCACGGCGGCTACTGCGGCCCCGGCGCCAAGCCGATCGCGCTGCACATGGTGGCCGAGATCGCGCGCGATCCGCTGACCGCGAACCTGCCCATCTCGGGCATCGGCGGCGTCTCGACCTGGCGCGATGCGGCGGAGTTCATCGCGCTCGGCAGCGGCTCGGTGCAGGTGTGCACCGCCGCGATGGTCTACGGCTTCAAGATCGTGCAGGACCTCTGCGACGGCCTCTCGAACTTCATGGACCAGAAGGGCTACGAGACCCTCGCGCAGATGCGCGGCCGCGCGGTCGGCAGCATCACCGACTGGCAGCAGCTCAACCTGAACCACGTCGACAAGGCCGTGATCCACCAGGACCTCTGCATTCAATGCGGCCGCTGCCACGTAGTCTGCGAAGACACCTCGCACCAGGCCATCACCGCCACCAGGGACGGCAAGCGCTTCTTCGAGGTGAAGGAAGAAGAGTGCGTGGGCTGCAACCTGTGCGTGTCGATCTGCCCGGTGCCCGGCGCACTCACGATGCGCACCCTGGAGCCCGGCGAGATGGACACGCGCACCGGCCATCCCGTCGCCGGCCACTACGCCAACTGGACCACGCATCCGAACAACCCGTTGCGCGTCGCCGAGCGCAGCCCGCACTGATCCTTCGGGCCGGCACGGATCGTGCCTGCCCTGCGCTCCACCCAGCCCCCACGCAGGAAAAACCCCATGAACACCCCATCGCAAAGCGGCACCCCCACAGCCAACCTCTGGAACGAGGACCTGGCGCCCACCACCCTGGCGCAGCGAACGTGGCGCTGGTACCACTTCGCGGCGCTGTGGGTCGGCATGGTGATGTGCATCCCCGCCTACACGCTGGCCGCGAGCCTGATCGAAGGCGGCATGTCGTGGGGGCAGGCGGTGCTCACCGTGTTCCTCGGCAACGCCATCGTGCTGATCCCGATGCTGCTCATCGGGCATGCGGGCGCGAAATACGGCATTCCCTACGCGGTGATGGCGCGCGCCTCGTTCGGCACGCGCGGGGCGCGATTGCCGGCCCTCCTGCGCGCCATCGTGGCCTGCGGCTGGTACGGCATCCAGACCTGGTTCGGCGGCCAGATGATCTACACGCTGGTCGGCGTGCTCATGGGCCAGCCGATGGGCGGCGACAAGCTGCCGATGCTGGGCATCAACGGCGCGCAGCTGGTGTGCTTCCTGATCTTCTGGGCCATCCAGCTCTACTTCGTGGTGCACGGCATCGAGTCGATCCGCCGGCTCGAGACCTACACCGCGCCGCTCAAGATCATCGTCTGCATCGCCCTGCTCTACTGGGCCGTGCAGCGTGCCGGCGGCCTCGGCCCGATCCTCGACCAGCCCTCGCAGTTCGAGCCGGGCGGCAAGAAGGCCGGCATGTTCTGGGCGGTGTTCTGGCCCTCGCTGACGGCCATGGTCGGCTTCTGGGCCACGCTGGCGCTGAACATCCCCGACTTCACGCGCTTCTCGCGTTCGCAGCGCGACCAGGTGGTGGGCCAGGTCATCGGCCTGCCCGCGCCGATGGGCCTGCTCGCCATGATGGCGGTGATGGTCACTTCGGCCACGGTGGTGATCTACGGCAAGGCGCTGTGGGACCCGGTGGACCTGGCCAGCCGCATGACCGGGGCGGCGGTGCTGCTGGCATTGATCATCCTGCTGATCGACACGGTGAGCGTGAACCTCGCCGCCAATCTGGTCGGTCCGGCCTACGACTTCTCCGCGCTCAACCCCGAGAAGATCTCGTACCGCAAGGGCGGCTACATCACGGCGGGCATCGCCATCGCGATGATGCCGTGGAAGGTGCTGGAGACCACGCAGGGCTACATCTTCACCTGGCTGATCGGCTACTCGGCCTTGCTGGGCCCGGTGGCGGGCATCCTGATTGCCGACTACTACCTCGTGCGCCGCAAGGAGCTCGACGTGGTCGCGCTCTACCGCGAAGACGGGCAGTACAGCTACCGCAACGGCTGGAACACGGCGGCCGTGATCGCCTTCATCGTCGGCGTGCTGCCCAACATTCCCGGCTTCCTCAACGCGGCCTTTCCGCAGGCCGTGCCGACGATGCCCGAGTTCTTCAAGGTGATCTACACCTATGCGTGGTTCGTCGGCGTGCTGCTGTCGGCCGTCGTCTACCTGGGGCTGATGAAGGCGCGTGCGCCGCAGCTTCAGGGCCTTGCCACGCCCCTCAAATCCAGCTGAAAAAAGGAACACACGCCATGACCGTTCTGATTCGCGGCGGCACGGTGGTCAACGCCGATGCCGAGCACCGTGCCGACGTTCTCTGCCAGGGAGACAAGATCCTCCAGGTGGGCACCGACCTGCAGGTACCCGGCAACACCGAAGTCATCGACGCGGGCGGCGCCTACGTGATGCCCGGCGGCATCGATCCGCACACCCACATGCAGCTGCCCTTCATGGGCACGGTGGCGGCCGACGACTTCTTCAGCGGCACGGCGGCGGGCCTGGCCGGCGGCACCACCAGCATCATCGACTTCGTGATTCCCGATCCGCAGCAGTCGCTGATGGACGCATTCCGCATGTGGCGCGGCTGGGCCGAGAAGTCCGCCGGCGACTACAGCTTCCATGTGGCCGTGACCTGGTGGAACGACAGCGTGCACGCCGACATGGGCACGCTGGTGCGCGAGCATGGCGTGAACAGCTTCAAGCACTTCATGGCCTACAAGAACGCCATCATGGCGGACGACGAGATCCTGGTGAAGAGCTTCCAGCGCTCGCTGGAACTCGGCGCCATGCCCACGGTGCATGCCGAGAACGGCGAGCTGGTCGCCATGCTGCAGCAGCAACTGCTGGCGCAAGGCATCCGCGGTCCCGAAGGCCATCCGCTGTCGCGCCCGCCGATGGTGGAAGCCGAGGCGGCGAACCGCGCCATCGCCATCGCCGACGTGCTGGGCGTGCCGATCTACGTGGTGCATGTGTCGTGCGGCGAAGCATTGGAAGCCATCACCCGCGCCCGCGCGCGCGGCCAGCGCGTGTACGGCGAAGTGCTCGCGGGCCACCTGGTGGTCGACGAGAGCGCCTACCGCGACCCGGACTTCGCACGCGCCGCCGCCCACGTGATGAGCCCGCCGTTCCGCTCGCGCGAAAACCAGGCCATGCTGTGGCGCGGCCTGCAGGGCGGCAACCTGCACACCACCGCGACCGACCACTGCACCTTCTGCGCAGACCAGAAGGCCGCGGGGCGCAACGACTTCACCAAGATCCCGAACGGCTGCGGCGGTGTGGAAGAGCGCATGGCGGTGCTGTGGGATGCGGGCGTCAACAGCGGCCGGCTCACGCCCTCGGAGTTCGTGCGCGTCACCTCCACCAATGCGGCGCAACTGTTCAACCTGTACCCGCGCAAGGGCGTGATCCAGGCGGGCGCCGATGCAGACATCGTGGTCTGGGACCCGGCGGGCACGAAGACCCTGTCGGTGAAGACGCAGCACTCGAAGAGCGACTTCAACATCTTCGAAGGCCGCGAAGTGACGGGCGTGCCGCGCCACACCGTGAGCGCCGGGCGCTGGGTCTACCGCGATGGCGACCTGCGCGCCGAACCCGGCACGGGCCGCTACCTCAAACGCCCGCCATTCGCGCCGATGTTCACGGCGCTCGAGCGCTTCAAGCAGCAGCACGCGCCCACAGCCGTCGTGCGCGACTGAGCGCCGGCCACTGAATCACCCAAGGAGTCGAACATGAATGCAGTTGTGGACAGCGCCACGTTGACGATCAACGGCGAGCGCCTGTGGAACTCGCTGATGGAACTGGCGCGCATCGGCGCCACCCCCAAGGGCGGCGTCAAGCGGCTGGCCTTGACCGACCTCGACAAGGAAGGCCGCGACCTCGTCGTTTCATGGGGCAAGGAAGCAGGGTTGAGCATCACGGTCGACAAGATCGGCAATGTCTTCATGCGCCGCGAAGGAACCAACCCCGCGCTGCCGCCCATTGTGTCGGGCAGCCACATCGACACGCAGCCGACCGGCGGCAAGTTCGACGGCAACTATGGCGTGCTCTCCGCGCTGGAAGTGGTTCGCACGCTGAACGACCGGGGCATCCGCACCGAGGCGCCGATCGAGGTCGCGTTCTGGACCAACGAGGAAGGCTCGCGCTTCGTGCCCGTGATGATGGGCTCGGGCGTCTTCTGCGGCGCCTTCAGCCTCGAGCACGCCTATGCGGCGAAGGACACCGAAGGCAAGACGGTGCGCGAGGAGCTGGAGCGCATCGGCTACGTCGGCAGCCAGACGCCGGGGGCCCATCCCATCGGGGCCTACTTCGAGGCACACATCGAGCAGGGTCCGGTGCTCGAAGATGCGGGCAAGGTGATCGGCGTGGTGCCCGCGGTGCTGGGCCTCTCGTGGTACGACTGCGTCGTCACCGGCATGGAAGCGCATGCGGGACCGACGCCGATGGACCTGCGCCGCGATGCGATGCAGGTGGCGACACGGATCATGCAGGAGGTGGTGGCCATCGCACTGCGCTACCAACCCTATGGACGCGGCACGGTCGGCATGGTGCAGGTGCACCCGAACAGCCGCAACGTGATCCCGGGGCAGGTGAAGTTCTCGATCGACCTGCGCAACGTCAACGACGAGCTGCTCGATCGCATGCACGCCGAGATCCTCGCCTTCGTCGAACGCACGGGCCGCGAGACCGGGCTGGAAGTGACGATCGAGCGGGTGTCGTACTTTCCGCCCTGCCCCTTCCACCCCGACTGCGTGGACGCGGTACGCCGCGCAACCGAGCGGCTCGGCTACTCGACCATGGACGTGGTCTCGGGCGCCGGCCACGACGCGATCTACGCGGCGCGGCTCGCGCCCGCCGGCATGATCTTCGTGCCCTGCAAGGACGGCATCAGCCACAACGAGATCGAGGATGCGCAGCCCGACCACCTGACGGCCGGCTGCAACGTGCTGCTGCACGCCATGCTAGAGCGGGCAAAACGCGTGGGCTGACGCTCCCCCCTTAGAGCCTGTCTAGGCCCTGGGTGCCTTGTTCAGGGCGCGCTCACGCCGACGGTGTGCTCTGCTCCGCGAATGTCCCCCGGCGCGGCCTAGGGCCGCAGGCCTCCTCCTTTATTGCGCTGCGCAGAGCACACCGCCAGCGTGATCGCTCAGCGCAGCGGTTGATCGGCCAGCACGAGAGCAGCGCTCATCGTGCACAGGGCACCGGGTGCTCCCCGCAGCGAAATAAAGGAGGAGCGAAGCGGGGGAC
>NZ_JBFUHN010000023.1:0-82047 GCF_056402375.1 Variovorax sp. P4_B10
GTCGTGCAGTGGAGCTTTGCATCGTGAAGTACATGGGTTCCAAGCGATCCATGCTTCTTAATGGGCTAGGTGAACTGCTTACAGATTTGGTCCCGGAGAGAAAAAGATTCTTCGATCTTTTCTGTGGGACGGGATCGGTGGCGGGATATGTGGCTCAGCGCTTTCACACCTCAGTATGTGCTGGCGATCTCCAGCAATACGCCGTTGCCCTTGCTGCATGCCAAGTTGAACAAACGGCGGTTTTCTCAGCTGCCGAGATCGGGCAACGGTGGGTTCAATCTGCACAACTTTGGCTAGATGATCGTCGCCACGCGATTGACCCTGCGCTCTTGTTAAAGCCTTCTAGTGGCAGCTTGGAGGAGTGGCGGTCGGCGGTTCTGGAGGCGCGGCGACTGTGCGTTCAACTTCCGATTGAATTTTCCTTAACTAGAGCTTATGGAGGGCACTACTACAGCCCGCATCAAGCTACCTCGCTTGATGCCCTTCGCGCAACGCTCCCCGTGCAGCAGCAAGGTGCAGCGCTTGCCGCATTAATCGACGCCGYGAGTACATGTGCTGCAGCTCCGGGGCACACCGCGCAGCCTTTTGGCGTCAGTGATTCCGCATTGCCTCATTTGGCAAACGCGTGGTCCCGAGATGTGTCGTCATCCGCACTGTCAGCACTTTCTCGAATTGCATGCAGCCACGCGAACGTGGCGGGTCGTGCGGTGAAATCCGATGCGTTAGAACTGACTAACGAGCTTGAGGAGGGCGATCTTGCCTTCATTGATCCTCCGTACTCAGAGGTCCAATACAGCCGCTTCTATCACGTGTTGGAGGCTGTGGCCGAAGGGGGCGCTTCAGAGGTCTCGGGCGTCGGTAGGTACCCGGACATTGGGTTGCGTCCGCAGTCGAAGTTCTCTCGGCTGACTCAGTCAGCACAAGCATTCGATGACCTAATGCTTGGGGTTGCTGCGTCTGGGGCAGACGCAATCATCACCTTTCCTTCGAACGAGGCTTCGAATGGGTTGTCCGGTGACTTGGTAGAAGCGATCTCCGCACAATACTTTCACGTTAAGACGAAGAAGATAGCGTCTTTATTTAGCACTATGGGCGGCAACTCAATTAGCCGACATGCGCGTCAGGCCACAACTGAGCTAGTTCTGCACCTTGCTCCTAGATAGTGACGTTTGTAAGTGGTCCGGCGTGGGCAATGGGTCGACGTAAGTCCACGTGTTTGCGATTTAGGGTTGTAGGCGATCTCGAGTTGTTCGGTCGGTGAGCATTCGCTGGCGAAGCCGCACGGCGCCACGTTGCCTTGCGAGGTGCCCCAGTGAATATCGCGAGCCCCATCGCTACGACCAACATCATGCGTCGGCGATGTGCTCTCGTAGATATACTGCCCCTGTCGCGCAAGAAAGCGTGATCGGGTTTGGAAGCCCGTCAGAACCTTCTGCGACGAAAGCCGCAGTTACCGCACATGGTCTGCGGCTTTTTTTGTTCGCGCGCCCATTTTTGGCGGCTCGAGCGGGAGGGCGCAAGCCCTGCCGGCTTTCGCAAGAAGGTTCCCGGTCTTCCAACCCGTTCGAGCTGCCGCCCCCGTTTGGAAGCGGGTGCGTCAGTTGTGGCAAATCAGAACCTTCTCGGAGGCCGTACATGGCTGCATCTGCTCGCGCGCTCGCGCAATCTCCCCCTCAATCCGTCTGCCTTGACCCGGCATCCTGCGACCTCGACGCACTCACCCTCCAGGCCTGCGACGACGCCGACAACCTCAACGACGTAATGCGCGCCTATACCGCGCTCGAAAAGCTCATCGACCCCAGCGCCCTGAACGACAGCGAAGTGCTCACCCCCAGCCGCACCGAACTGAGCGCGTTGCTGGGCCTGCTCAACGACGCACTGCTGGTCCGCATCGACGCCGTCAACGCCGCCACCGGCGCAGTGCACGAAGCGCTGCAACACAACAACACCCTCAGCGCCCCATAGCGCCAACAACAGCGCGCCCCGCCAGCGGGCACGCGCCGACCGGCTACCCTGCGCATCCCGTTCGCTTTCCTTTCTCCCCAACAAAGCCGATGCCAGCTCCGCCCGTTGCCGACAACAAGCCCGACGAAGCCGTGATTCCCGCCGCCTGGGCCCGTCTGCGCGACATGGTCGCGGCCCGAACCCCCGCAGACGGCCGCACCGACGCGCTGTACCCGGGCCTGCGCTGCTACCGCTTCTCGCACCCGATCCGTTACGAGAAAACCCAGCGCCTCACGCCGGGCGTGGTGGTGGTCTTGCAGGGCCGCAAGACCGCGCACCTCGGTGGCGACCGTCGCTCGCTCGACTACGGCGCCACGCAGTGCCTGGTGCTCGGGGCCGAGGTCGCGTGCCTCGGCACGGTCGTCGAGGCGAGCGCCGGAGCGCCGTACCTCGCCATTCATCTCGACCTGCCGCCCGACGTGCTGGTCAAGTCTGTCGTCGCGCTGGCGGAAAGCGGCACGCTGCTGGCCGAGCCCGCCCGCGTGACCGAGAACTTCACGGCCCCGGTGGGGCCGGAGGTGGTCGAGGCCTTCGCCCGCCTGCTGCTGGCGGCCGACGACCCGGTGGACCGCCGCACGCTCGCGCCGCTGGCCGTCGAGGAGATCGTGCTGCGGCTGCTGCGCTCCGAGGCCGCGGCCGCCATCCGCAGCGCGGGCGCCGTCACCAAGGCCGGCGCACGCATACAGACGGCCATCGCCTTCATGCGCCGCCATCTGGGCCGGCCGCTGTCGGTGGCCGAGATCGCCAGCCACGTGCACATGAGCCCTTCGCACTTCGCGCACAGTTTTCGCGAGGTGGCCGGCGTCACGCCAATGCGCTGCATTCGCGACCTGCGCCTGGAAGAGGCGCGCGTGCTGATGCTGGGCGCCGGGCTGCGCCCCGGCGATGCGGCCGCAAGGGTGGGGTTCGAGAGCGCGGCGCATTTCAACCGCGCGTTTCGCAGGCGGTTCGAGGCGACGCCTGCGGAGTATGTGCGGCGCGTGCAGGTGGGGTGATGCGGGGGCGGCTGCGTCCTTCGCAGCCATGGTCAATTTCTCCGCAGCTTCGCGCCTTGGCGCGGGGGAAGGCGCTGGCTAACCTGCCGTCTCCCTTTTCCTTCAAGCCAACGACAAAGAAATTTCCATGGACCCCATCAACGTCATCATCACTTTCGAAGCCAAGCCCGAGCGCGCCTCCGCGTTCGCCGAACTCATGAACCAGGTCAAGCAGTCGCTGCCATCGGCGGATGGCTGCCGGGGCGTGCAGCTGTTCGGGCGCAGCGACAACGCCTGCGTGTTCACGCTGGTCGAGTCGTGGGAATCGCAAGGCCATCACCAGGCGCATATTGCGGGCGTTGTGTCGTCCGGCGCATGGGACACGATGGCGGCTGAACTGGCTGGTCCGCCTGTCAGTTGCTATTGCAACGAACTCTGATGCGGTGCGCTGGGGCGCGAGTTGCTGCGGTGAGCCGGCCGCCTCCGAACTCGACCAGAGGGGTGTCATCAGCTTCACCCTGGCGCTCGCTAACCATCACAGTCGATGCACCACTCAGACAGGTGCAACTCCGGCAGGGTGCGGAGACCGGTCGCAATACTCGATCAGGAGTTCGGTGAGGACCCGTATCTTCCGTGCGGGATGCTGACCTGGCGGTCGGACGACATAGGCACCTGCCGGGGGTGGTGGATGACGTGTCATGACCGGCACGAGTGCCCCGGAGGCCACATGTTCATGGGTGAGCCAATCGGGCAAGTAAGCGATCCCGAGTCCTGCTGTAGCAGCGGCGACCAAAGCAGTGCCGTTGTCGGCCTTGAAGCGCCCCTGCGGACGAACCGTGATGATCTTGTCGCCATCCGTGAGTTGCCAGGCCTCGGTTCCCTGCATGAGGGCCTGATGGGCGACGAGTTCCTCCGGTGTCTCGGGCGACCCATGCGCCTTGACATAGTCCGGACTCGCGACGAGCTTCCCATGGACCGGGCCGATGCGTCTTGCAATCAAGTTGGAGTCCGGAAGATAGCCAACCCGTATCGCACAGTCGTAACCCTCCGCGATGAGATCGACGAAGCGATCGCTGTAGCAGGTCTGGATGTGAAGCCGAGGGTGGCGTCGTGCCATTTCCGCGAGGATGGGAGCGAAGTGAGTCGGGCCCAGGGAAAACGGCGCAGCAACACGCAAGCGCCCGCGAAGGTCGCCGGCGGGCAGGATCGCTTCCCTGGCCACGTCGATCTCGGCGCAGACCCTGGCTGCATAGTCCCGGAACGTGGCCCCGGCTTCAGTGAGAGCAGCCCCGCGGGTGGATCGCGCAAGCAGCTGGACACCCAGTTCCTCTTCAAGCCGGAAGAGGCGACGACTGACGATCGACTTGGACACGCCGAGCCGCAGCGCAGCAGACGAAACCCCGCCGGCATCGGCAACTTCCACGAATGTCCGCAGCTCTTCGATGTCCAATTTGGTGTTCCCCATTTCGCGACACAGCTCGCTGCGAAATGGTACTACCGCATCAAAAAGAGGAACAACACAATCCTGCTTCGGGACAGCGTCCCGTTCTCAACGGCAACAAAGGATTCACCAATGACTTTTCGCAACGGCTTGGCTTCGCTTCTTCGTCCCGAAGACTCGGTACTCGTTCTTATCGACCACCAGCCCTACCAGCTCTCCAATCTGAACAGCCACGACCCGCAGGCCGTGGTGAACAACACGACCGCCCTGGCCAAGTGCGCCAAGGCCTTCGGCGTCCCCACCATCCTGACCAGCGTGATCGCGGCGCGAGGCGGTCTGCTCTTTCCGCACATCACTGACGTGTTCCCCGGCCAGGAGGTGATCGACCGGACCTTCATCAACACCTGGGAGGATCGGAAGGTCGTCGATGCGGTCAAGGCAACGGGCCGCAAGCAACTGATCATCGCCGGCCTGTGGACCGAGGTCTGCGTCGCGATGCCGACGATCCACGCGCTGGGCGAAGGCTGGGATGTGACGGTGGTCACGGATGCCTCGGGCGGCACTTCGGTCGAGGCCCACGAGGTCGCGATCCAGCGCATGATCCGCGCGGGCGCGAACATGATGACCTGGTTGGCGGTGGCCTCGGAGTGGCAACGCGACTGGGCCAGGACCGAGCACGTCGCAGAGCTGACGGAAGTTCTCAAGCAGCACGCCGGCGGCAGCGGCATCGCCTATCTGTGGGAGCAGCAGTTGCTCAATACGCCTGTGCCTGGCAACGCAGGATGATCTGAGCGGGGATGCGCATTGTCGAGCTCGGTTGGGCTATGCATCACCGCAAAGACCGGGACATTCGCGGTCACGCGGCCCGCGGATCGTGCCTTCGAAAGAACGTATTGCACGGCTCTGACGCCCTGGCCATTCTCCAGTTGTTCCTACGCCGCGCCGGTCCTTAACCATCGGTTAAGACCGGCTAAACAAGACGCGAATTGCCGGCATGCCTCCGAATCGTGAGGATGCAAGGCACCGACGCGGTCGGACCGGCACAAGAAAAACAGGAGACAGCATGCACCCCAGAAGCACGATCGGGCGCCCGTCGCGCCTGCACTGCCTCGTGGCGGCGGCCGCCACGGCGGCCATCGTTGCCGCCGCGCCGGCCGAGGCCCGCGTCACGCGCATCGTGATCGACGACGTCGCGCCCCTCACGGGGCAGGCGATCCCGTACGAGCAGATCCGCGGCCGCGCCTTCGGCGAGCTCGACCCGAACGATCCGCACAACAGCGTCGTCACCGACATCAAGCTGGGCGCGGACGCCGATGGCAAGGTGCGCTACGAAACCACGTTCAACCTGGTGAAGCCGGTCGAGATGAACCGCGCGAGCGGCTTCCTCTGGCATGACGTGCCCAACCGCGGCGGCGCCGGCACCCTCGTCGTCGACGAGCGCGAGCTGGGCGACATCGGCCTGCGCAGCGGCTGGCAGGCGGACAACGCCGGCAACACGGGCATTCCCGCCAACCGCGCCGCGGGCACCAATCACTGGGTGGCGGTGCCCATCGCCAAGGTCGACGGGCTGGCCGTCACAGGCAAGGTGTTCGCGCGGATCGTCAATCAGGGCGGCGCAGGCTCCCAGCCGCTGATGGTGCAGGCGAACCCCGTGCCCTACCTTCCGGCAACGCTGGACACGGCCAAGGCGACGCTGAAGACGCACACCCGGGAGACCGTCGATGGCGTCGTCACCGAGGGGCCAGGCATTGCCGCGGGCGACTGGGCGTTCGCGAAATGCGACGCCGGCAACCCGTTTCCCGGTACGCCGATCGACAACAACCCCGCCAATGCGCCCGCCAATCTGCCAGTGCACATCTGCCTGCGCAACGGCTTCGATCCCAACCTGCTGTACCAGGTGGTGTACCCGGCACACAACGCCTACATCCTGGGCGTGGGCATGGCGGCATTCCGCGACGTCGGCACTTTCTTTCGCTACGAGACGGCCGACGACTTCGGCACGCGCAATCCGGTGGCCGGCTTCGTCAAGGGCTCGGCGGTGCGGGGTGTGTCGCAGTCCGGAAACATGGTGCGGCAGTTCATCTTCATGGGCCTGAACCAGGACGAGCGCAACCGCAAGGTCTACGACGGGGCCTGGCCGATCATCGCGGGCCGCCGGGTGGCCGCCAACTCGCGCTGGGCCCAGCCGGACGGTGTGCTGGAGCTCTACCAGCAGGGCAGCGAAGGCCCGCAGTGGTGGGCCGACTGGGCAGACCCGGTGCGCAAGCAGCCCACGGGCAGCATCTTCTCGCGCTGCAACACGAACGACACCTGCCCGAAGGTGATCGAGCATTTCGGGTCGGCCGAGGTGTACGCGCTGAAGCTGACGCCCGAGTGGATCGGCACGGCCGGCGACGCGGACATTCCGTTGACGCGCAACGTTCGCCGCTACTACGTGCCGAGCACCAACCACGGCGGCGGCGCGGGCGGCTTCACGCACATGCCGGCGCCCCCCACCGGCCCCACTTGTCCCGGCAACAACTTTGGCCGCGGCACGTTGGCGGCGAACCCGGTGCCGCACACGGAGATCACCAACGTGCTGCGCCTGGCCATGCGCGACTGGGTGCTGAAGGGCACGCCGCCGCCGCCCAGCCGGTGGCCCACGCTCGCGGGCAAGACGCTGGTCGACGCGAACAAGGAGGCAATGGGCTTTCCGAGCGCGGTGCCGGGCATCCCGGACGCGATCTTCCGGCCGGAGAACTTTGCGTTTCCGGTGTTCGACTACGACTGGGGCCCGCAATTCAATCACGCGGAAGCTTCCGGCGTGCCCACCAACGTGCCGCCGCCGATCAGGAAGGTGATCCCGATGAAGGTGCCGAAGGTCGATGCCGACGGCAACGAGATCGAGGGCGTGCCCACCGTGCTCGTGATGGCGCCGCTGGGCACCTACCTGGGCTTCAACATCACTGCTTCAGGTTTCCACCAGGGGCGGGTGTGCAACTACGTGGGCGGCTATGTGCCGTTCGCGCGCACGCGCGCCGAGCGGATCGCCGGTGGCGACCCGCGCCTGTCGCTGGAGGAGCGCTACGGCAGCCACGAGGGCTACGTGGCGGCGGTGCGCGCCGCCGCCGAGAAGGCATCTGCCGCGGGCTTTCTTCTGGCTGCCGATCGCGAACGCCTCATTCGGCAGGCGTCGGAGAGCGCGGTGCTGCGCTGACGAGGCTGCCGAACGGCGCCGTGCTTTCGATCATGTCCACGAGCGCGGCGGCCGGCGTGGACAGCTCCGAGCGGCTGCGCATGGCCAGCAGCAGCACGCGTTCCATCTCGATGCCTTCGAGGCCCACCTGCACGAGGCCGAGGGCCTGCGCATAGAGAGCGGCCGCCGCGCGCGGCAAGATCGCCAGGCCGAGCCCGAATGCGACCATGCGGCACATCGAGTCGAAGCTGCGCACCTGCACCCGGATGCGGGGCGTGCGCTTCACCGCGTCGGCCGCGGCCATCACCTTGCGGGTGAGCGATGCGCTTCGCGCCAGCGTGACCAGGTCGTGGTCGAACACGTCCGCGATGGAGGCGTTCTGCTGACCGTCCAGCGCGTGGCCTGCCGGCACGAGCAGCACGAGCTGGTCGACATTGCAGACGATGGTCTCCAGGCCTTCGTGCGGCACGTTGTCGCCAATGACGGCAAGCTCCGCCGTGCCTTTCAGCACGGCGCGGATGCCGTCCTCGCTCAAGGCGTCTTCCATGTCGATCACGACATGCGGGTAGCGGCGGGCGTACGCGGCCAGCACGCCCGGCAGGAAGCCGCCGAAAGCGGAAGGGTTGGCGCACAACCGCAGGTGGCCGGTGGCGCCCGACTGGAGATCGTCGACGGCCTGCACGAGCTGTTCCAGGCGCGCGATCACCTCGATCGCGTGCCGGTGCAGGGTCTGTCCCTCCGGCGTGGCGGTCACGCCGCGCTGCCCGCGCTGAAGCAGGGCGATGCCGCAATGCCGTTCGAGATCGGTGATGCGCTTGCTCGCCGCCGGGAGCGAAACGCCGAATCGGTCCGCGCCCGCAGTCAGGCTTCCTGCATCGACGACCGCGACGAAAAGGCGCAGGGAGATGAGATCGAAACGATTCAGGTTGATCATGGCGAGTGGATTTGACCACCGCCGCCAGGCTTGGCAATGCCGGCTTCTCGTTGTGCTGCAGCTTCCCCCGAAGGCGCGTCACCGTATCCAGTTCTTGAAGATATTGCGGCGAAACCCGTTGCTGTCGTAGGTGGGTTCCTTGTAGGCCGGGTTCGCCGCCACCTCCGCGGTCAGCGCCGTCACGTCGGCGCCCGCCACGGAGTAGCCACCCGCGAGCAGGCCCTTGGCGATGCCCTGCGCGATGGTGCGGATGGTTTGCGGGCCGAGCGGTGGCTTTCCCAGGGCTTCGAGGTACATGGCTTCGGCGATATAGGCCGTGGCCTCGTCCTCGTGGCTCGAATGGGTTCCGGTGTTCTGGATGTCCAGGTGGGCGTGCGTGCATTCGTGCACCAGATAGGCCTGGTCGTCCGAGTTCGAGATCGAGAACCCAGGCCTGAGATCGAGCGTGTCGAAGCCCATGTAGTAGCTGGCGCCGGCGCCAGCTTTCACCATGCCGCCGAGCTTGATGGCGCCGCTGTCGATCGCGTCGGCCACGTCGTTCTGATACGCGCTCGGGTACACCCTGAACGACTTGAAGGCGAAGTTGAGCCGGGGGATGGTGGTGTCGCGCTTGCGAGCTGCACAGCGTCTTCCGATGTTCTCCCGGGTGGCTTGGTGGCAGCGCCTGCTTCGACACCCGCGTTCGCATATTTCGCAAACATCGCGTTAGCGTCGCCGATCCATCCGACCAGCCGCACGATTTAGGTGAGGTCCAAGTCCCCAAAATCACCTGCAAATGTCAGCGTGATCTGAATTATTCGATGTCTTGGTTGATTCAAAGATTGGATCTTTCATTAAATCCGAGGCAGTTCACGACGAAATTGTGGCTGAGCGTTAGTTGGATCTAATTTTTTACTTTTGTTTTCTTTCGACTTTTCGAAAGTGCCACCGCTTGATCAAAGTGCAGCAGGCCAGTTCGCAATAGTTTGCAATTGATTCAGTCGAATTGCCAATAATTTAACGAGGCACTTCTGCTCGTCAACGAATGGCACACACATACTTGGACTGACCTTCCGGACAGCCAACGAACATGGCTTTGCAGATCACCGTGGCGAGTTATCGCTATGGCACTTGCTGCTCGGCGATGGTGGTTCGGGAGGATGTTCGGTGGACAGGTCCTTGATCGTCCCCATTTCACAAAAAAACCGAGTGCCTTCTGTTCTTTTGGGCCCCGATTTTCTCGAGTTCAGCCAGTCCACGCATGGACTGACAGCTCGCGTTGATCATGCAAATCATCTATGACCGAGATAACTGAATCGCCGTCCCCACGATTGCTCCATACGCGCTACGGAAACCTCAGTGCCCCGGTTGGAACGAGCGATCTGATCACCGATTTTCTCGAGCACTATGGAGAGTGGGCTTCTCTCGAAGTGGAGTATCTCGCCCCATTGCTTCCACCAAAGGCAAGGATATTGGACATCGGCGCCTACGTGGGAACGTTTGCGTTGGGCCTGGCGCAAACCGCGAATGCAGCATTCGTTGCAATGGTCGAAGGCAACCCGGCCATCGCACCGCATCTGGCTGCGAACGCAGCGCGGAATTTGCGTTGCGAGCACGAAGTTCTGAATGCGCTGGTCGTCAATTCGAATGCGCCGCTCGTCGAGACGGGGTGGGCCGATCCGGACAATGCGGGATCCGCATCCTTCGGGGAGCAAGCGAGCGGCAGGGTCCGCGTCCCGTTGCCCGATACGACGATCGGTTTCAAGACGCTCGTGGAGCGTTTCAGGCCGCTTGACCTCGTCAAGCTCGATGTCGAAGGGATGGAGGAGCAACTGCTCGCCGATCACCCCTTGCTTCGGCAAGACAAATCCGTTCTGCTTTGGCTCGAATGCAACGAAAGTCGAAGCTCTCTTTCCCTCGCCAAAATGCTGCTCGATGTGGGGCGACCGGTCACCTACTTCGCATGGCCATCGCATAACCCGGACAACTATCGAGGCGCCTCGCGAAAGATATTCCCGTTTGCCTACGAAGCAGGTCTTTTGCTGGGTGCAGACCCCACGCCACTGACTCCCAAGCAGAACCGTGCCGGATGCCTGGTGAAGAGCATTCATACAGTGGAAGATCTGAAAGAGGCGCTGTGGCTGACGCCGCGGTGGGCTCCAAGAGAATGGGATGTGCTCGATCGCAATGAGATCGCTGCGATTGCAACGCATCTCCTGTTGGGCAAGAGGCGAGAGGACTTCCTGACCGAAGCCGAATCGATGATCGAAGGCGTCCCGCAAGAGAGCGCTGCCACGAAGGTGGGCGTGGAGCCGGACAGGCACGGCCGCCTGGGAGCGTTCAAGGATGCCAAGATCGCCCAACTTGAAAGCAAGTTGGCCGAACTCTCCAGTCGAAACCTTGACTTGGAGCGGGTAAAAAAACCCGCAGTTGTCTCCCCCGATGGCAACGAAATGCGCATGCGCGAACTGCATCAAGCTCAGCTCGCCGAGCTCGTTGGCCAGATCGACGAAYCTCGCGAACTGCACAAACTGCAGACCTCCCAACGCGACGAACGGATCGCAGCGCTTGCGGGGCAGGTCACCGTGCTTGCGGAGACTCTGAACAGCATTCAGAGAAGTCTGACGTGGCGGATAGCTTTGCGACTTTCCCGAACTCTTGGTCGCATCCCGTTCCTCAGGCGCATTGTCAGACGCATGTTGCGTCACAAGACGATGGAGGTGCAGCCATGACCGAGCCCCGTTCATACGAGCTCGAAGTCATTGCTCCGCTCTTCGATCGGGGCTACTACCTGTCGCGATACCCGGATATTGCCGCAGCAAAGATCGACCCCGTTTGGCACTACTGCGCGGCGGGCTGGCGAGAAGGCCGAGATCCGAGTGCCGCGTTCGATACGCGTTATTACCTGCGCCAGAACCAGGATGTTGCGGCAGCGGGCATCAACCCATTCGTTCATTACATTGGAAATGGGCGGAACGAAGGTCGCAAGCCGGTGCCGGATATGGCCGGCGTGCGCCGCCAGCTACTGAACGCCTGGTCCGTCGTCGATGCGCGTTCTGAAGCTGAGAGCATTCAACCCACTCTGGGCGCGCCGCGTGAACTGGATGTCGACACCATTGTTGCTGTGCTCGAATCGAGTACGGGGAATGGAGAGTTCATTATTTCCGTCAGCCACGATGACTGTGCTCTCAGCCTTGGCGGCATCCAGAACATCATCGGTGACGAGTGCCATGAATTCCGTAGCAGAGAGATTGGTTATTTGCATCTGTGTCCGGCACGCCCGATGCGATGGCTTGCCGATGTTGCGACCGGCGAAGATTTCATTTTTGCGCTGCGCTTGGACGAAAAAGCGCTCGGCCGCGCGGATGGCGCGACGCTTCAGCAGGCGTTGAGGCGTCTTGCAAATAGCGGTGTTAGGGGAATGTGGGTGGTTCACCACCTCATGGGGCATTCACCCGAGTTGCTTGAAAAGCTGATCGAGACAAACAGCTCGCGCCCGCCTCTTTTTTGGATGCACGACTACTTCGCCGTGTGCCCGAGCTACACCCTTCTGCGAAATGACACCACCTATTGCGGAGCGCCGACGGCTAGCTCGAGTGCGTGCGGGATCTGCGCCTACGGAAGCGCACGGCCCGCTCATCAGGCTCGTATCCAGAAGTTCCTGAACTCGATCTGCCCCACGCTGGTGGCACCCTCGCGGGCCGCTCTGGAACTGTGGTGTCGCTCGAGCTCGATCGAAGTGCCGGATGCGCATGTTCTGCAACCTGCCAAGCTGCTGCAGTCGGATCGACTTCGTGCCGACAACTCCGGTTCTCGTCTACGCGTCGCCTATCTGGGCGCCCAGGCTTTTCACAAGGGGTGGGACACCTATCAACGCTTGGCCGCGACTTTTCACGCCGATGACCGGTATGAGTTTTTCCAGTTCGGAACTCCTGGAGCGATGCCTTCATTCATCCACCATGTGTCGGTCAAGGTCGACGCGACAGCACGTGATGCCATGGTGCGCGCCATCGCAAGAGAAGGTATCGACGTCGTGATCTCCTGGAGCATTTGGCCCGAGACCTTTTGCTTCACAGTGCACGAGGCAATCGCAGGTGGTGCGTTCGTGGTGGCCCGGCGTGACCAGGGGCATGTGAATGCGGCTGTCCATGCGCATGCACCGCAGGCTTCCCGCAACGTTGACGACGAAGACGAATTGCACCGCTACTTTCGCACCGGAGATGTCTTGACTGACGTCGAGCGATCGCCTCGCCGGTATGGCTATTTGCTGCCGTCCCAAGGCAGTGCAGAGTTGTTGCATCCGACCGATTTCGAAGGAGTCCACTCATGAGGATTGCCTGTTTCACGAGCGCTTCCTACAGTTATCTTGATCGAGCGCGCGTGCTCTTCGAAACCGTCCGCAAATTTCATCCCGAATGGGAGAACTGGCTTTGCCTTGTCGACGAGGAGCCGGCGAACTTCGTGTTCGACATGGGTGCCGAAGACATCGATCGCGTTGTGAAACTGGAAGGACTGGGCGTCAAGGAGCCGTTGGCATGGGCCTTTGAGCACGACGTCGTTGAACTCTGTACGGCTGTGAAGGGTGCCATGCTGTGCCACATGCTGGAGCAGGGCATTGACAAGGTCATCTACCTCGATCCCGACATTGCCCTGTTCGGTGCACTGGACGAGGTGCTGGCGCTGCTGGATCGGCACAGCGCAGTACTTACACCCCATCAAATTGATCCCGACACGGACCGCGGAGCCATTGTCGACAACGAGATCGGATCGCTCAAGTACGGTATCTACAACCTAGGGTTCGTTGCAGTGAGTAATACCGGACCGGGCATGGCCTTCGCGCGGTGGTGGCGCGACCGTCTGTTGGAGTTCTGCTTCGACGACGTTGAGAGCGGCTTGTTCACCGATCAAAAATGGTGCAATCACGCGCCGGTGTTCTTTCCCGAAATCACGGTACTGCGGCATCGTGGCTACAACGTTGCGAGTTGGAATCTCAGTCAACGTCCCATACGAATTGCAGCCGATGGCAAGATCACCGCGGGTGGTGATCCTCTGAAGTTCTTTCATTTCACCAAGGTAACCCACGTCGGTGAAGCAATGCTTGAGCGGTACGCTGGCGGCCGCTCGGAGGTATTCGAACTTATGAATTGGTACAGGACCCGCCTGAAGGCCAATGCTGCGAAGGGGGTCCCGTCGGGGTGGTGGCATTTCGGGACTTACTCCGACGGGAGGCCAATCCTGAAAGAAGAGCGCGCAGCCTATCGACAACTGCGATTGCGACAGAAGCATCTGGCCAATCCTTTCGCAGTTTGAGTTTTCTGCGATGCGCTCGTGTCGAATGAAAAATCGTTGTCAGACAGCGGATTCGGGCTGCTCCCGATAGTACACATGACTGAAATGATCCCCCCTCCGCAGCAAGAAAACTTCGATGTGGAGTTCAATGTCCGCTACACGAATCTGGTGGACATCATTCAGTCATGGACGGAACAGTACCTCGACTTCTCTTGCGCTGATATTTTGGACTTCGGCTGTGGTGAGGCAATCACGGCGCTCGGTTTTGCGTGCCGACTCAATGCCAAGTCGGTCAGCGCGGTGGACATCATGCCGGACGTCCATCGGTGCCTTGATCGGTCAATGCAGAACCTGGGTTCTCCGCTCCCAGACAATCTGCATGCCAAGCAAATCACGCCAGCCGAGAACTTCATGTCCGGCAAGAAGTTTGACCTCATCTATAGCTGGTCGGTGTTCGAGCACATCGAGCAAACGATTCTTGATGAAGTCATTGCCCAACTGCAGTCGCGACTCAAGCCGGGAGGGCTGCTGTTTACGCAGATTGCCCCGCTCTTCTATGCAGCAGATGGATCGCATTTGGCGCATCGTGTCCCGCAGCCATGGGCGCATCTGACCATGCAGGATGATCTCTATCGCAAGCGACTCACCGAGGCATGCACCAGCGCCGAGGAGCGCGATGCTCTTTGGGCGTGTTTCAGCACGCTCAACAAACTCACCGCGCCCGAATTGAAGCGCCGACTTGATCGGACGGGGATGACGTTGTTGCGCGAATACACGAGTGAGAGCACGGACGCCGGTGAACCACCAGCGACGTTGCTCGAAATATTCACACGCGAAGTGCTGATGACGAATCAGGTCGTACTGCTGTACCGCAGCAACCTGTGATGTTCAGGTTGCTGGCGACCTTGCCGTAGAGGCGAACAGCCCGACCGCTCCCATCAGCAGGCACACCGAGAGGATCAGAACCGTGGCCTGCGCCGTTCCCGTCAGTGAGCCCACCAGCAACCCCGCCACCGGCTGCGTCAGGTTGTTCAGCAGCACGATCACGCCGGTGGTCTTGCCGTAGTCCTTCGCCGGAATGATCCGCTGCCGGTGGATGCGGATGTAGATGCTGAGCATCTTGTCGAACCCGATCACCAGCAGAAAGCCGAGCGCATAGCCCCAGTGGCTGGTGCTCGCGGCCGTGAGCAGGCCGCCCGCAAAGACCAGCGTGTAAGAGGCCACGCCCATGCGCTTCAGCGCGAACGAGCCGCGGATGATGGCCAGCAGGATCGCGATGGTGGCAACGGCCCCGAGCGTCTGCAGCCCCGCGTAGTAGGTGGCCGATCGCTGGTGCAGCCCGGTGACCATCGCGGCGGACGAGGCGAGCGTGGTGCCGAGCATCAGGTTGACGCCCGTCGTCAGCACGGTGAGCCGCAGCAGGCCCGGCAGGTGCAGCACATGGCCGAATGCCGTTGCGATGGACTGGAGCAGGTGTTGCCGTTCCGGCGCCGGCTCGGGTTCGTGCAGCCTCAACGGGTTGCCGCGCCGCCAGTACGCGATGGCCGCGTCGGCCAGCAGAAACAGCGCCGCGGCTGCGCCCACCGCCGCCTGCCAGGGCCACAGGGCGATGAGCCCCGCCGCCAGCAGCGGGCCGAGCACCATGCCGGCCTGGTCGGCGGTCTGGGCATAGGCCAGCACCTTGTCGAAGCCGTGGCCGCCGGCCATCTGCGGCAGCAGCACCTCGCGGGCCATCATGCCCTGCGTGGTGAGCACGCCGCACACGGCCGAGAGGCCCACGAGCCACCCGATGCCGCCGAGTGCCTCGCTGCCCAGCACGCCGAGCAGGCAGACCAGCGCGCGAAAGACCTGGCTGCCGCGCAGCAGCTTGAGCGGCGACACGCGGTCGCACAGCGCACCGCAGAGGGGGAACGACAGGAAGCGCGGAAAGGTCTCCGCCGCGAAGGCATAGCCCGACCACGCCACGTCCTGCGTCACCTGGAACACCACCAGCGGCACCAGGAACAGGAGGATCTGGTCGGCGAGCCTGGAGACGAGCAGCGAGAGGAGAAAGGCCGGGAACTTCATCGTGCCGACGCCAACCCCAAGGGCAGAAGGGTGAGGGGCGCGGCGGCTGCGGGCATGTGCTGAAGATAATCGAAACATGATCGCGCTCGACTGCTACTACAGCCTCTCTTCCCCCTGGGCCTACCTCGGCGGCCCGCAACTGCAGGACATCGTGCGCCGCCACCATGTGCGGCTCACGCTCAAGCCCTACGACTTCCAGGCCGTGGTGCCGCAGACCGGCGGCATCCCGCTGAAGACGCGGCCCGAGCCGCGCCGCACGTACCACGCGCTGGAACTGGCGCGCTGGCGCGACTACCTGGGCATCCCGCTGAACCTGGAGCCCGCGCACTACCCCAAGGGCGCGGCCAGCGACCCGAACTGGAACAAGTACCCCGGCTGGATGGTCATCGCCGCGCAGCTGAAAGGGCTCGACGCGCAGCCGCTCTCGCATGCGCTGCTGCGCGCGCTGTGGGCCGAGGAGCGCGACACCTCCGAGGCCGCGGTGCGCATCGCCGTCGCGGACGAGAACGGCTACGACGGCGCCTCGCTGCAGGCGCTGGAGCAAGCGGCCGAGACGCTGGCGGTGTACCGCGCCAACAGCGCGGAGGCGGTGGAGGCGGGCGTGTTCGGCGCGCCGACGTTCATATTGAATGGCGAGCGCTTCTGGGGGCAGGACCGGCTGGCGTTCCTGGACCGGGCGCTGGACAAGCTGCGCGCAAGCCGCTGAGCGGCCGGCCGGCTCTTTTCTTCACAGGAACGAGCGCGGCAGCAGCGCGGGCACCAGCGTGCGGTTCATCCGCTCGCGCCACCAGCGCAGCGCCTGGCCCTGTGCGCCGGTCTTCCACGCGAGCCAGAAGGCCTCGGGCGCGCGCGGTTCCTCGGTCGGCAGTTCCACCAGCGTGCCGCGTTTCAGCTCGTTCACGATGCAGGCGCGGGGCAGAAAGCCGTGGCCCAGGCCGGCCATCTGGCAGGCGACCTTCGCAGCCATCGACGGCACGGTGATGCGCGGCTGGCCGGCGAGCAGGCCGACGGTGCGGTCCGACAGGTTGCGGGCCGAGTCGCCCACCACGATGGCGTTGCACTCCAGCAGGTCGCCGCGCTGGAGCGGACGGCCCAGGCGCGTGAGCGGGTGGGTGGGCGCGACGCAGAAGGCGAAGTCGAGGCTGCCCACGGTCACGGCCTGGTAGCCGCCGCCGGCCGGGCCTTCGCCTGCGGCGATGACGATGTCGGCGCGGCCCTCGCGCAGCGCCTCCCAGCTGCCGGTGAGCGCCTCGCAGCCGACGCGCAGCCGCGTGCCGCAGCGCAGGTCTTCGAAGGCGCGGATGTCGTCGATGAGCGCCGGCGTGGGAATGAGCGAGTCGTGCACCAGCCGCAGCTCCGACTCGTAGCCGGTGGCGATCTGCCGCATGCGCGATTCGAGGTCACTTGCGGCGCTGAGCAGCCAGCGGCCCTCCTTGAGCATTTCCTCGCCGGCGGCGGTGAGGGTCACGCGCGGGCCGTTGCGCTCGAACAGCAGCATGCCCAGCTGTTCCTCGAGCTTGCCCACCGCGTACGAGATGGTGGAGGGCACCTTGTTCAGGCGCGTGGCGGCGGCGGCGAAGGAGCCGTGGCGCGCAATGGCGTCGACGACCTCGATGGCTTCCAGGCTGAGCTTGAGCACACGCGTTCCTCGAAAAGGAATGATCGAAAACTTCGATCATTGGTTGTAAAAAGTTTCGCCGATGACCGGCGGGATGGACCCGATGATTCAGTCCATGCCAAGGAGATTACCTCCGGAAGCAATTGTGAATTCAATCGAATATCCACTCAACCCCAAGGAGCTTCACATGTCCATCCAAGCCACCCCCACCGCCGGCGCCAAGCTGCTCACCCCCACCGACCACACGCTGGTGATGATCGACTTCCAGTCGCAGATGGCCTTCGCCACGCACTCGATCGACGCGGTGAACCTGCGCAACAACGCCGCGCTGGTGGCGCAGGCCGCGGCCGGCTTCAAGGTCTCGACCATCCTCACGACGGTGGCCGAAAAAAGCTTCTCGGGCCCGATGTTCAGCGAGATCACCGACGCCTTCCCGGGCCAGAAGATGCTCGACCGCACCTCGATGAACACCTGGGAAGACGCGGCGGTGATCGAGCGCGTGAACCAGATCGGCAAGCCGCGCATCGTGCTGGCGGGCCTGTGGACCAGCGTGTGCATCGTCGGGCCGGCGCTGTCGGCGCTCGACCAGGGCTTCGAGGTGTACGTGATTGCCGACGCCTGCGGCGACGTGTCGGCCGAGGCGCACAACCGCGCGATGGAGCGCATGGTGCAGGCCGGCGCGCAGCCGATGACCTCGCTGCAGTACCTGCTCGAACTGCAGCGCGACTGGGCCCGCGGCGACACCTACGAGCTGACCACCGGCATCGCGAAGAAGGTGGGCGGTGCCTACGGCCTGGGCGTGACCTACGCCAAGACGATGTTCGGCGCGCACGAAGGCTGAGCCGGGCGCGCGTCCAGCTAGGCTGCTGCGTCGTCCAGCAGGGACTGCGCAGCATCGCGCACCCGTTGGTGGGGGTCTTCGCGCGCGGCGCGTTCCACGACGGCGCGCCACGGCTGGCCCGCGCGCTTCCATGCGCCCAGGCTCTCGATGGATTCCCAGCGCACAACCGCGTCGTCGTCGTGTGCAATGCGCTCGGCCAGCACGGGCAGGGCGCGCTCGCCGACGGCCGCGCCCAGCCCTCGGTCATTGAAAAGACTGGCGGCGTGCCGCCGCACAAACGCGTGCGGTGAACCGAGCCCGCGCAAGGCCTCGTCGATTTCGCCGGGGCGCAGCGTGCAGTAGCTGCTGCCGGGTTTCAGGATGTCGAGCACGGCGTCGACCGTGCTGGCAGGGCCCCCGAGCAGGGCTTCGAGCGGGCGGTAGTCGAGCGGCAGCGGGGTCGGGTCGCGGAAAGACGAGTAAGGCGCGCACAGGCCTTCGACCATCAGCAGCGCGGGCATGGGGTTGTCGGCGCGCGACAGTTGTTCCAGCAGCCAGTCGCTCTGGCCCAGGTAGGCCAGCGCCCGCGCGGCCCATTCGCGCGCGGGCTGGTCGCGGGACGTGGCCATCTGCTTTTGCAGCGCGGCCAGCACTTCGGGTGTGGCCACACCGATACGGCCGAGCAGCTGGGCGCTGTCCCAGCCGTGCTTGCTCTTGCCATTGCCCATGCGAACCAGAAGGGCGGGCACGGCCGGCGCGCCGATGGCGCACAGCTGTCGGGCGGCTTCCTCGGAGCTGATGGCGCCGTCGAAGCGATTCAGGCGGCCCACCAGCCAGTCCACGCGTTCGGCCAACGGCAGGGCCGCGACGCGCTGGCGCTCGCGATCGTTCTTTGCTTCCACGGGGAAAAGCTCAAAGAAGGCCAGGTCGCCGATGCAACGCCGCGCCAGTGCGCCGCCGCCTTCTTCGTCGTGCAGGAACACCACGAAATCGGGCGTGAGCTGGGAGGAAACGCCGAGCGCTTCGCGGATCTTCTGCGAGGCGGCGACGAGCATGTCGATGCACTCCCGCTCGGCGGCGAGCCAGGCTGCGCGGGTGCCTTGCTGCATTGCATTCGACGCGGCGCCGGCCGCGGCGGTGAGGGCGGGGCTTTGAAAGTCGATATCGGCCCAGCGCCAGTCGGGCGGGTTCCAGTCGGCCTCCCAGAAATCGCCGGAAGGCCCGTCTTCGCGCGCATCCACGCTGTTGGCGGAGAGCCCCGGGAGGTAGACCGGCCCGTCGAGCTCGCGGTACAGGTTCTGGAACGCAGCGGCGTAGAACTGTTCGTGCGGGTGCTCGGCCAGCAACTCGCGCAGTGCGCGCACGGCGTCCTCGACGATCAGCGGTTCCAGCGCTTTCCAGTGACTCATGCAGGCATCTCCTTCGGGCTTGCGATCGTAAAGGACGTGCCGGTGGCGATAATCCTCCGATGCGAATCCGCTTTACCAAGATGCAGGGTGCCGGCAACGATTTCGTCGTGCTGGACGAAACGCGCGGCACGCTGGGCCTCAGCGCCGCGCAGTACCGCTTTCTGGCCGACCGCCATTTCGGCGTCGGCGCCGACCAGATCCTTACCGTGCGGCCCTCGCCCGCGGAAGGCATCGACTTCCAATACGTGATCCACAACGCCGACGGCGGCGAGGTGGAGCAGTGCGGCAACGGCGCGCGCTGCTTCATGCGCTTCGTGAGCGAACACCATCTCACGAACAAGGACACGGTGCGCGTGCAGACGCTGGCCGGCGTGATCGAGCCGCGCCTGGGCGCCGACGGCCGCGTGACGGTCGACATGGGCGCCCCGGTGTTCGAACCCGAGCGCGTGCCTTTCGACACCGCGGGGCTTGGCCCGCAGCCCGACGGTTCATGGCACAAATGGCATCTCGCGATGGGCACCCATGCGAACAGCGCTATCGTTTCGGTAGCGGTCCTGTCGATGGGCAACCCCCACGCGGTGCAGGTGGTCGACAACGTCGACGCCGCGCCGGTGGCCGAACAGGGCCCGCGGATCGAGCACCACCCGCGCTTTCCGCAGCGGGTGAACGCGGGCTTCATGCAGGTAGTAGACCGCACGCACATCCGGCTGCGGGTGTTCGAGCGCGGCGCCGGCGAAACGCTGGCCTGCGGCACGGGCGCCTGCGCGGCGGTGGTGGCGGGCATCCGGCTCGGGCTGCTGGACCGCCGGGTCGATGTGCAGACGCACGGCGGCATCCTCACGATCGAATGGCAGGGCGAAGGCCAGCCGGTGCTCATGACGGGGCCGGCCACCACGGTGTTCGAGGGCGACATCGAGGTCCCGGAGCTGCCATGACCCACTTCAACAACAAAGACGCCAACAACGCCATGAACCCGATCACCGAAGACGACATCGCCAACTACCTGGCGAACACGCCCGACTTCTTCGAGCGCCATGCCCAGTTGCTGGCCCAGGTGCAGCTCACCAGCCCGCACGGCAACCGCGCCGTGAGCCTGCAGGAGCGCCAGGCCGAGATGCTGCGCGAGAAGATCAAGGCGCTGGAGCACCGCCTGATGGACATGGTGCGCCACGGCACCGAGAACGTCGTCATCGCCGACCGGCTGCAGCGCTGGACCAAGGGCCTGCTGACCACGCGCGACCCGCGCAGCCTGCCGTACCGCATCGCGGTCGACCTGCAGTCGCTGTTCCTGGTGCCGCAGACGGCCATCAAGGTGTGGGACTGCGGCAGCGAATACCTCAACGAGGCCTATGCCCAGTGGGTGAGCGACGACGTGAAGGCGCTCGCCACCTCGCTGACCTCGCCTTACTGCGGGCTCAATTCGGGCTTCGAGGCGGCCAAATGGCTGCCCGAGCCGCAGGCCGCGATGTCGATCGCGCTGATTCCGCTGCGTCCCGACGCCGAATCGCCGGCCTTCGGCCTGCTGGTGCTGGCGTCGCCCGATGCGCAGCGCTTCAACGCCGAGATGGGCACCGACTTTCTCGAGCGCATTGCCGAGCTGGCTTCGGGCGGACTTTCGCGGCTGCGTCCTTGAGCCGCCTGCGCTGGTTGCGGCGGCCCTGGCAGGCCGCGCTTTTCGGCGTGTTGCTGGTTGTGGTGCTGGCGTACGTGGCCATTGGCGCGTTCATCTGGCGGCATGCCGAGGGGGCGATGGCGCAGCCGACGCGGCCGGCCGACGCGGCGCTGGTGCTGGGCAGCCGCGCTTTCCTCGACGGCAAGCCGCACCCCTGCCTCACCGGGCGGGTCGATACCGCGCTGGCACTGGCGCAGGCCGGCCTGGTCAGGCAGTTCGTGTTCTCGGGCGGCGTGGATTCCGAAGACGGCCGCACCGAGGCCACGGTGATGCAGCAGCATGCGCAGGCGGCGGGCTTTGCCGGGCCGATGGTGCTGGAGCCCGCGTCGACGTCCACGCGCCTGAATCTTTCGTTGTCGCGCCCGCTGCTCGTGGCGGCCGGGGTGCGCAGCGTGGTGATCGTGTCGGAGCCCTATCACCTGTGGCGTATCGAGCGGCTGGTGCGAATGAGCGGGTTCGACCAGAGCTTCGACGTGCAATACGCCGGGGCGCAGACCTCGTGCTGGCGCGCGCTCGGCCCCCTTTCGAAGGGTGCATTGCGCGAGCCCGCGGCCATCGTGAACAATGCCTTCCGTGGCCTTCTCTTCTGAGCCCGCGACGCCGGCCTCCTCGGGCTGGATCGACAAGTACCTCGAGCATGTGCGCGTGGAGCGCCGTCTCGCGGCGCGCACGGTCGAGCTGTATGCCTTTCACCTGCAGGCGCTGAGGGAGAACGCGGCCGAGGCCGGCTTGCCGCTCGACCGCGTGCAGACCGCCCACATTCGCCGCTGGACGGCGAAGCTGCACAGCGCGGGGCGTGAGCCGCGCGGCATTGCGCTGGTGCTGTCGTGCTGGCGCAGCTTCTACCGCTGGCTCGGCAACGAGGGGCTGATCGGCTTCAACCCGGTGCAGGACGTGCACGCGCCCAAGGCCGGCCGGCCGCTGCCGAAGGCGCTGGGCGTGGACGACGCGGTGCGGCTCGCCGAGCTGCACGACGACGAGGCCGACCCATGGACCGAGGCGCGCGACCGCGCCATCGTCGAAATGCTCTATGGCTGCGGCCTGCGCGTGAGCGAGCTCACGGGGCTCGATGCGCAGGCCAGCAACACGGCGCTGGGCTGGGTCGACCTCGACGCGATGGAAGCCAATGTGCTCGGCAAGGGCAGCAAGCGCCGCATCGTGCCGGTGGGCGGCAAGGCGGCCGAGGCGCTGCAGGACTGGCTCGACGTGCGCGGCGATCGCCCGGCGCCCGCGCTGTTCGTCAGCGCCAAGGGCGCGCGGATGTCGTCGCATGCGGTGTGGAAGCTGCTGCGCGAACGCAGCCTGAAGGCCGGCCTCGCGGCGCCGGTGCATCCGCACATGCTGCGCCATTCGTTCGCGAGCCACGTGCTGCAGTCGAGCAGCGACCTGCGCGCGGTGCAGGAGCTGCTGGGCCACGCCAACATCGCGACCACGCAGGTCTACACACGGCTGGACTTCCAGCATCTGGCCAAGGCCTATGACGCGGCACATCCGCGCGCGCAGGCGCGCCCCGAGGTCCCGCGCGCCAAGGCCCGCGACAAAGACAAGTAAGCAACAAAGAATGAAAACCCTTCGCCTCAAACCCGGCAAGGAGCGCTCGCTCCTGCGCCGCCACCCCTGGGTCTTCGAATCCGCCATTGCGCGCGGCGGCGCTGACTCCGGCGAGACGGTGCGCGTGGAATCCCACGACGGCGCCTTTCTCGCCTGGGCGGCCTTCAGCCCGACTTCGAAGATCCGTGCGCGGGCCTGGAGCTTTGTAGAGACGCAGCGCATCGACGCGGCCTTCCTCGCATCGGTGTGCGAGCGCGCCGTGCGCGCCCGCGGCCTGTTCGACCTGCAGAGCGACGGCGTGCGGCTGGTGCATGGCGAGGCCGACGGCCTGCCGGGGCTGATCGTCGACCGCTACGGCGACACGCTGGTCGCGCAGTTCCTTTCGGCCGGTGTCGAGCGCTGGAAAGACGCGCTGGCCGATGCGCTGCTCAAGGCCACGGGCCTCACGAAGCTCTACGAGCGCTCCGATGCCAGCGGCCGCGAGCGCGAGGGCCTGAAGCCGGTCACGGGCTGGCTGCGCGGGGAGGGCGCCACCGAGATCACGATCCGCGAGCACGACTGGAAGCTCTCGCTCGACATCGCGACCGGCCACAAGACCGGCTTCTACCTGGACCAGCGCGACAGCCGGCAGCGCTTTGCCGAGCTCGCGAAGCACCGGCGCTTCCGACGCGTGCTCAACTGCTTCTGCTACACGGGCGGCTTCACCGTCGCGGCGCTGGCCGGGCTCAAGGCGGCCGGTGCGCTCGAAGGGGCCGAACTGGTGTCGGTCGATTCGTCGCAACCGGCGTTGAACTTCGCGCGCGCCAACATCGCGCTCAACGGCTTCGGCGGCGAGGGCTCGGGCGTGAAGACGGAGTTCCTCGACGCCAACGTCAACACGGTGCTGCGCGAGTTCATCGACCAGGGCCGCACCTTCGACGCGATCGTGCTCGACCCGCCCAAGTTCGCGCCCACGGTGGCGCATGCCGAGCGTGCCGCGCGGGCCTACAAGGACATCAACCGCCTCGCGCTCAAGATCCTGGAGCCGGGCGGCGTGCTGCTGACCTTCTCGTGCTCGGGCGGCATCAGCGCCGACCTGTTCCACAAGATCGTGGCCTCGGCCGGCCTCGATGCGAACGTCGACGGTTACATCAGCGAACGCCTGGGCGCGGCGCCGGACCATCCGATGACCATCGAATTCCCGGAAGGGGAGTACCTGAAGGGGCTGGTGGTGGTCAGGAAGCCTGCCTGACCCGGCCTTGACCCCTTCGCCAACGCAACTGAGTGGCATTGGCTAAACTGCCGGCCAACCCGCTTTTTCGTCCCCATTCCCTGTTTTCCGCTTCCGGAGCACTCCTCTATGGCCCTCATTCCCGCGACCATCCTCACCGGCTTTCTCGGCTCGGGCAAAACCACGCTGCTCAAGCGCATCCTGACCGAGGCCCATGGCCAGAAGATCGCGGTCATCGAGAACGAGTTCGGCGAAGAGAACATCGACAGCGACATCCTCGTGACCGAGTCGAAGGAGCAGATCATCCAGATGAGCAACGGCTGCGTCTGCTGCACCATCCGCGAAGACCTGCGCGAAGCCCTGCAACTGCTGGCCGCCAAGAAGCGCCAGGGCCTGCTGGACTTCGACCGCGTGGTGATCGAGACCACCGGACTGGCCGACCCGGGCCCCGTGGCGCAGACCTTCTTCATGGACGACGAGATCGCCGAGAGCTACCTGCTCGACTCGATCCTGACGCTGGTGGACGCCAAGCATGCGCCGCAGCAGCTCAACGACCGCCAGGAAGCGCGCCGCCAGGTGGGCTTTGCCGACCAGATCTTCATCAGCAAGAGCGAGCTGGTGTCGGCCGAGGAAACCGATGCGCTGATCCATCGCCTGAAGCACATGAACCCGCGCGCGCCGCAGCAGAAGGCGCACTTCGGCGATGTGCCGCTGAAGGACATCTTCGACCTGCGCGGCTTCAACCTGAATGCCAAGCTGGACATCGACCCCGACTTCCTGAAGGAAGAAGAGGCGCACGACCATGACCACGCGCATGGCGAAAATTGCGACCATCCCTCGCACAAGGACGAGGGGCACGGCCACCATCACCACACGGACGACGACGTGAAGAGCTTCGTCTACAAGGCCGACCGGCCCTTCGATCCGGCCAAGCTCGAGGACTTTCTGGGCGCGATCGTCAACATCTACGGCCCGCGCATGCTGCGCTACAAGGGCGTGCTGAGCATGAAGGGCACCGAGCGCAAGGTGATCTTCCAGGGCGTGCACCAGCTGATGGGCAGCGACCTGGGCCCGGAGTGGGGCAAGGACGAAGCGCGCCAGAGCCGCATGGTGTTCATCGGCATCGAGCTGCCGCGCGAGATTCTCGAGCAGGGGCTGGAGCAGTGCCTGGTCTGACGACAACGGTTCGCTGATTCAAGAAAAAAAGGCGCTGCCCCCGAAAGGGCAGCGCCTTTTTGCTTCGGCTTTCCGCCTCGCGTCGTGTGGCGGGGCTTACTTGCCCATGCCGCCCAGCGGCTTGCCGTTGACCTTCAGGCTGCCTTCGCTGAACTCGATCTGGGCGGTGACGTGCTCGCCATCGCGCTTGACGAAGCCCTTTTCCTCGCCTTGCTCGACCAGCCCGGCCACCATTTCGGGCGGCGGCGTCTGGCCGCTCTCGGCGCCGGTGGCTGCAATCTGCTCCAGCCATTGCATCGGCAGCCGCGCGTTGGCCTTGAGTACCCCGCGCTTCATCATCAGTGCCATGCCGGGGGCTTGCAGGTCTTCGTCGGTCACGCCGACCATGCCGGCCGTGTAGCTGACTTCGGCGCGCTTGCCGCCGATTTCGACCACCATCTTGTCGAGGCCGAATTCGGGGCTGTACTTGGCCATGGCCTTGAGATCGGGGGCCAACTGGTCGGCGAGGGCCTGCATCGCGGCCTGCGACGCCTTGCTGCTCTTGCCGCAGCCGGCCGCGGCGTTGGACTGCAGCCAGGCATCGGCCAGCTTCTTGTAGCCGGCGGCATGGATGCGGCGCGCGCCGCTGCTCACCTCGAACTTGTCGATGCTGGTCTCGCCGATCTTGCCCTGGCCCTTGACGGTGCCTTCCGAGGCGTAGAGGCCGTCCTTGATGCTGGCTTCGCCGGTCAGGTCGATGTTCTGCAGCAGCACCTTCACTGGCTTGTGCGTGCCGGCCGGCGCGTCGGCATCGGCGCTGCCGCCGAGGCCCTTGGTGGCGGAGAACTCGAAGGCGTCGAGGCGGGCGTCGGACWTGCCGGTGGCCAGGATCCAACCTGCGCTGCTGTCCATGTCGGCCTTGGCCGTGAACTTGCCCATCTTCATCTGCAGGCCCTTGGCCGCGTCGTTGAAGTCCAGGCCGGGCATCGTCATCTCGTAGCGCGCCTTGGTGCGCGCGCCGTTCACCTCGACGCGGGCCTGTGCGCCTTGCCATGCGAGTTGGCCCTTGCCGTCTTCGGCCAGCTTGGCGGGCGCGATCGTGAAGTCGCTGGTGTAGGCGCCGTCGAAGCCGACCTTGGTGTGCGCCGTCAGGGGCTTGGCCTTGCCGAACAGCTTTTCGGCCCCGGCCTGCGCCTTGATGTCGAGCACCAGTTCGCTGTCGATGGTGGCGGCCGCCAGCGTGCCGCCGGCCAGCGGGCCGTGGTGGATGGTGTCGCGGAAGGTGATCCGCAGAGGCTTCGGCGGCTTGCTGTCGGCCTCGTCCTTGTCGTCGTCCTCTTCCTCGCCGTCCGCGGGCTTGGCGGCGGGCGCCTGCGCGGCGGCAGTGGCATCGGCCGCGCAGCCGATTTCCAGCGTCACGGTGCTGACGGCGCCGAGGAAGCCGCGGTCGTACTTGCGTTCGACCACGCGCACCAGCGCGGTCTGCTTCGGCAGCTCGTCGAAAGTGGTGTCGTAGACCGACTTGACTTTCGAACCGGCGAACCAGGTGCTGCCCCCGTAGGCGACGGCGATGGCCGCGGCCAGGACTCCCAAAACTGCTTTCTTGCTCAAGGCTTGCTTTCTTTTCTCGAATGATCGGATTGGCCCGCGCCGCGTCATGGGCAAAGGCGGGCCTGCGCTGCCCCCTCCGGCAACGCCGGGCGATGCTAACGGAGTTGGCCCGCACGCAGACACATCGCCCGTGGTTTCGAGTTCTCTATACAATCGCGCGCCTGTTCCGAGAGCCACGGCCCGTCTTGATGGACGAGATGTGACTTCCGGCACGGGGCGCCGCACGTATTTGGCGGGCTTTCGGGGGTATAACCCCGGGGTTCGCCATTCGCGAGCACCCCGACAACGTGGAGCCCGCGCGGTCTGAAACCCGCAGTGGTTCCCATGGGAGGAGACACCCAGTGAAAGCGCGTTCCAGTTCGTCAAAGGAGCCAGTCACCGTGAAGAAACCCGCCGCCAAGGCCACGCCAGCAACCAAGCCCGCCGCAAAAAAGGCGCCGGCTGCGAAGCAGGCTGTACCTGCGGCGAAAAAAGTTTCCGCCACCGCAAAAGGCCCCGCCGCGAAGGAGAAAAGCGCGTCCAAAAAGCCCGCAGCACCACCGGTCAAGACCGCAACCGCTGCAAAGAAGCCCGTCAAGCCTGCAAAGACTGCAAGCACGGGTCCATCGTCATCCAAACCCGTCGGCCGCCCTGCTGCCGTTCCTTCTGCCCCCCCGATCCCCATGAAAAAAACGGCTGCCGCCTCCTCTTCCGCCACGGCGACACCCTCGATGCCCGCTCAAACCGCTACGCCCGCACCCGCGCGTGGTGGCCGTGTGTCCCGGCTGTCGCAGTTGACCGTCCCTTCGATGCCGCAGTCCGTGGCGTCGACCGCCGCCAAGTCCAGCTTCTCGCAGGCGCCTTCCACCGCGCTGGTGCCGCCGCCGCCGCTGGCCGTCAAGAAAGACCCGAAGCTCGCGAACAACTGGAAGACCAAGTCGCCCGCCGAGCTGAGCGACGCCGAGGTGATCGCGATGCCCGACACCGAGTACATGAACGAAAAGCAGATGGCGTTCTTCCGCCTGAAGCTCGAAGAACTCAAGCGCGGCATCCTCGAGAACGCCGGCGAGACCACCGAGCACCTGCGTGAAGACACCGTCGTGGTGCCCGATCCGGCCGACCGCGCCACCATCGAGGAAGAACACGCCCTCGAGCTGCGCACGCGCGACCGCGAACGCAAGCTGCTGAAGAAGATCGAGCAGTCGATCCAGCGCATCGACGCCGGCGACTACGGCTACTGCGACGAAACCGGCGAACCCATCGGCGTGGGCCGGCTGCTGGCCCGCCCGACCGCCACGCTCTCGCTCGAAGCGCAGCAGCGCCGCGAGCTCAAGCAGAAAATGTTCGGGGATTGAACGGGCAGCAAGGTCAAGAAAAACCAGCCCCCTCGATAGTCTTCGCCGAATGACAAAGGAAGAGTCGGGCCGCCTTTTTTCGAAGGTGGCCAAGTTTGTCCGCAATCCCCTCAAGGATTGGTCGGAGCTGAATGCGGCTTCCTCCACGTCGGACTCCTCGCTGCCCGAGCAGACCTACAGCCGGGAGATGCTCAAGGAAATGATCGAGCGGCGCCAGCGCAACGATTTCGTGCGCCGGCGCGAGTTCGACATGCTGCGCAAGCTGCGCCAGCGCGAGGCCGCGGCCCATGCCTTCGAGGCGACGGTCACGCCATCGTCGTTCAACATGAACAGCACCTCGGAAAAGCCCGAGGGCCGCGCGCTCACGCTCAAGAAGATCGACGAGATCGAGGAGCAGATGTCGCAGCAGTGGTGGAAAGGTCGGGGCCCGAACGGCGAAACGCTGATCAACCCGCCGCCCGACGCCGGTGCCGAGACGCTGCCGCCGGTTCATGTGGACGATCTGCTCCGGTCGCTCGAGTCGCCCCCGGGTCATGCACCCGCGCCGGTGGCGGCCGCAGCGGCCAGCAGTTCGGACGCCGACGGCGCGCCACCGCTGCTGTCCTCCCGGCTCGCGCACGACGGCGCGCTGGAAGAGGCCGTGATCCGCTTCGCCCATGGCGACGACGCCGGCGCCGAAGCCATCCTGCTGCAGGCCCTGGCTTCCGAAAGCGCACCAGCCGCCGAAGGCGAGAACGACGCCGCGGCCGAGCGCGACGACAGCCGCTGGCGCACCCTGTTCGACCTGTACCGCGCCACCGGCGACGCTGCCAAGTTCGCGGCCGCCCGCATGCGCTACGCGCAGCGCATGAAGCGCATGGGGCCGGACTGGGTGTCGCTCGCAGAGCTGGCCCGCAGCGTGAAGGCGGTAACCGCCAGCGAGGAGGCCGAACACGCCGGGGACAGCGAGGGCGCCGTGGCCGACTGGAGCAGTCCTGCCCGCCTGGCCCGCGACGGCCTGATGAGCCTCACGCGTGCGCTGTCGCAGGCGGGGGCGGTCTGGACGCTCGACTGGCGCGCGCTGACCGCCATCGAGGCCGAGGCGGCCGCGCCGCTGCGCGTGCTGCTGACCCACTGGGCCGATTCGCCGGTCAACCTGCGCTTCATCGGCACCGCGCAACTGCTGGCCGTGTTGGCCGAGGCGGCGCCGAACAACGAGCGCGGCACCGACGACGTCTGGTGGCAGTTGCACCTTGCCGCGCTGCGCGTGATGCACCTGCCCGACGACTTCGAGCTGGTGGCGCTCAACTACTGCATCACCTACGAGGTGTCGCCGCCTTCCTGGCAGGACCCGAAGGGCGAATGCACCGCGCTGGCCGCGCCGCCGCCGAACCGGCCCAGTTCGGTGTGGTCGCTGCTGTCGAGCGGCGAATCCGAGAGCTTCCCGTCCACCGACAGCGGGTTTGCCGCGCTGGCGGGCGATCTGCGCGGCGAATCGCTGTCGTACTGGCATCGGCTCGATGCGGACCTGCGCCACTCCACGGCACCCGTCATTTCCTGCGCGGCGCTGTTGCGGATGGACCTCGCCGCCGCCGGCACGCTGCTGAGCTGGGTGCGGGCGCGCGACGCCAACGGCGAGCGGGTGCAGTTCGTCGATGCCCACCGCCTGATCTCGGCGCTTTTCGGCCTCGTTGGCATCATGGATCATGCAACCGTAGCTGTTCGAAAGAACTGAAACGCCCTCTGTTTCGGGGTTGCATTGCCCCTGGCCATCCCCAGATGGCTTCGATGGAACAGTTTCACGGCACCACCATCGTGAGCGTGCGCCGCAAGACCCCCCAAGGCGACCAGGTCGCCATCGGCGGGGACGGGCAGGTCACTCTCGGCAATATCGTCATCAAGGGCACGGCCCGCAAGGTGCGGCGGCTCTATCACGGCAAGGTGCTGGCTGGCTTTGCCGGCGCCACGGCCGACGCCTTCACGCTCTTCGAGCGCTTCGAGGCCAAGCTCGAAAAGCACCAGGGGCACCTGACCCGCGCTGCGGTCGAGCTCACCAAGGACTGGCGCACCGACCGCGTGCTGCGCAAGCTCGAGGCCATGTTGGCCGTGGCCGACGCCACCACCTCGCTCATCATCACCGGCAATGGCGACGTGCTGGAGCCCGAAGACGGCGTGATCGCCATCGGCTCGGGCGGCGCTTATGCGCAGTCGGCAGCCAAGGCGCTGATCGACAACACCGACCTCACGGCCGAGCAGATCGTGCGCAAATCGCTGGCGATCGCCGGAGAAATCTGCATTTACACGAACATGAACCACACGGTGGAAGCGCTCTGACCATGTCCATGACCCCCCAGGAAATCGTCTCCGAGCTCGACAACCACATCGTCGGCCAGCCGGCGGCCAAGCGCGCCGTGGCCATAGCTCTGCGCAACCGCTGGCGCCGCCAGCAGGTCGACGAAAAGCTCCGCGCCGAGATCACCCCGAAGAACATCCTCATGATCGGCCCCACGGGCGTGGGCAAGACCGAGATCGCCCGCCGCCTGGCGCGCCTGGCGGATGCGCCCTTCATCAAGGTCGAGGCGACCAAGTTCACCGAGGTGGGCTACGTCGGCAAGGACGTCGATTCGATCATCCGCGACCTGGCCGAGATCGCGGTCAAGCAGACCCGCGAATCCGAGAGCGCGAAGGTGCGCGCGCGTGCCGAAGACGCCGCCGAGGACCGCATCCTCGACGTGTTGCTGCCCCCGGCGCGTGGTGCCGACGGCGCCGTGGCCGACAGCAACAACGCCACCCGGCAGGCCTTCCGCAAGAAGCTGCGCGAGCACCAGCTCGACGACAAGGAAATCGAACTCGACCTCGCCGAGGCCCGCGCGCCGCTCGAGATCATGGGTCCCGCGGGCATGGAGGAAATGACCGAGCAGCTGCGCGGCATGTTCGGCCAGATGGGTGGCGGCAGGCGCAAGACCCGCAAGCTCAAGATCGCCGAGGCGCTGCGCCTCCTGATCGACGAAGAGGCTGCCAAGCTGGTCAACGAGGACGAGATCCGCGCCCAGGCCATCGCCAACGCCGAGCAGAACGGCATCGTCTTCATCGACGAGATCGACAAGGTCACCACCCGCAGCGAAGCCCAGGGCTCCGACGTGTCGCGCCAGGGCGTGCAGCGCGACCTGCTGCCGCTGGTCGAGGGTACGGCCGTGAGCACCAAGTACGGCGTTGTCCGCACCGACCACATCCTGTTCATTGCGAGCGGCGCCTTCCACCTGAGCAAGCCGAGCGACCTGATCCCCGAGATGCAGGGGCGCTTTCCGATCCGCGTCGAGCTGCAGTCGCTCTCGGTGTCGGACTTCGAAAGCATCCTCACGCAAACGCGCGCCTCGCTCGTGAAGCAGTACCAGGCGCTGCTCGCGACAGAGGGCGTGACGCTCGAGTTCACCCCCGAAGGCGTGACCCGCCTGGCCAGTATTGCCTTCGAAGTGAACGAGCGCACCGAGAACATCGGCGCGCGCCGTTTGTCGACCGTGATGGAGCGGCTGCTCGATGAGGTAAGCTTCGACGCCACCCGCATCGAGGGACAGACCATCCGCATCGATGCCGCCTACGTCGACGAGCGCCTTGCGGCACTAAGTCACGACGAAGATCTTTCGCGCTTCATCCTCTGAGGCCGCTTCTTTCTTCCCCCTGTAACGGGGGAATGCTTCACGCATCACTTTCACTGCGTGAGCTAAGTGCTTCATTTTCAACGGATTTCGTCGATTTCAAAGATTTGGAATCAGCGCTAAGTCGTTGATTCCATTACAAAAAATACCACCAACGGCCAGTTGCGTCTGAAGTGTTTCCTGCTACAGTGCAAAAAAGTGCAGTTAAGTGGGAAAAAGTGCGGGTAGCGCCCCTTTCGGGTGCTGCGGCAACTCCCATCACAGGGGTTTGTGGTCGTGTTTCAAGGCGCTTCATCGCTCAGTCTGGATGCCAAGGGGCGGCTCTCCGTGCCGACCCGGCATCGTGACGTCCTGAGCGCCACGGCGGGCGGCGAGCTCACGATCACCAAGCATCCGCACGGATGCCTGATGGTGTTCCCCCGTCCCGAATGGGAAAAGTTTCGCGAGCGCATCGCCGCGCTGCCGATGTCGGCACAGTGGTGGAAGCGCGTCTTCCTGGGCAACGCCATGGACGTCGAGATGGACGGCACCGGCCGCATCCTGGTGTCGCCCGAGCTGCGTGCGGCCACCGGCATCACCCGCGAGACGCTGCTGCTGGGCATGGGCAACCACTTCGAACTCTGGGACAAGGCCACCTACGAGGCCAAGGAGGCCGAGGCCACCCAGGGCGAGATGCCGGATGTGTTTCAGGACTTCGCGTTCTGAGGACCCCCGTGAACACCCCATGGACCCATACGACCGTGTTGCTGAACGAAGCGGTGGAAGCCCTTCTTTCCGGCAGCACGGCGGCAACCGGCACCTACGTGGATGCGACCTTCGGGCGCGGAGGGCACGCGCGCGCGATCCTCGCGCGGCTGGCTCCGGAAGGCAGGCTGATCGCATTCGACAAGGATGCGGAAGCGGTGGCCGAAGCAGCGCGCATCTCGGATGCGCGTTTTTCCATCCGGCACCAGGGATTCCGTTCGCTGGGCGAGTTGCCCGACGCCAGCGTGGCGGGTGTGCTGATGGACCTGGGCGTGAGTTCGCCGCAAATCGACAACCCGGTGCGCGGCTTCAGTTTTCGTTTCGACGGTCCGCTCGACATGCGCATGGACACCACGCGCGGCGAGAGCGTGGCCGAATGGCTGGCAACGGCCGAACTTCCACAGATTGCAGAGGTGATCCGTGACTATGGCGAAGAACGGTTTGCTGTTCAGATTGCAAAGGCGATTGTTGCTCGCCGACAAGAACGGGGCGCAATTTCAACCACCACCGAACTGGCCGAGCTCGTGGCTGGCACGGTCAAAACCCGCGAGCAGGGCCAGAACCCTGCAACGCGCACATTTCAGGCTTTTCGGATTTTCATCAACGCCGAGCTTGAAGAGCTGCAACAGGCGCTAGAGGCAAGCCTTTCAGTGCTGCAGCCTCACGGCCGGCTCGCGGTAATCAGCTTCCATTCGCTGGAAGACCGCATCGTGAAGCAGTTCATCGCCAAGCACTCGAAGGAGGTGTACGACCGCCGCGCGCCGTTTGCCGCCCCCAAGGTGATGAAGCTGCGCGCGCTCGAGCGCATCAAGCCGTCCGACGCCGAAGTGCACGGCAACCCGCGCTCGCGCAGCGCAATCCTGCGCGTCGCCGAGCGCACCGAAGCCAACTGACATGGCTCGCCTCAACCTGCTCCTGCTGCTGGCCGTCATTGCGACGGCGCTGTACCTTGTGCACACGCAGTACCTCTCGCGCCAGCTCTACACCGAGCTCGACCGCGTGCAGCAGGAAACCCGCAAGCTCGAAACCGACCGCGATCGCCTGCAGGTCGAGAAGCGTGCGCAGGCCACGCCGCTGCGCGTCGAGAAGCTCGCCAAGGAGCAGCTCCAGATGCGCACCACCACCCCGGCCATCACGCAGTACGTGCGGCCGGACGGCACGGTGATTCCGGCCGTGGCGCCGCTGCCGCCGATGACGCCGCCGAAGCCCGCCGCAACCGGGAGGGCCGCACGATGAGCCGCGGCAACCGCAGCGTGCGCTACACCACCAGCCCCTTGCTTGCGAGCAAGACGCCGGTCTGGCGCAGCAAGTTCATCGTCGCCGGCATCGCCTTCGGCTTCGTCATGCTGGCGGCGCGGGCCGCGTACGTGCAGGTCTTCAACAACAGCTTCTTCCAGCGGCAGGGCGAAGTGCGCTTCGCGCGCACGCTCGAGCTGCCGGCCAACCGCGGCCGCATCCTCGACCGCAACGGCCTCATCCTCGCCTCCAGCGTGGTGGCACCGAGCATCTGGGCCATTCCGGAAGACATCGAGCGCGACGATCCCGAGGTGAGGGCCAAGCTCAAGCAGGTGGCCAAGCTGCTCGAGATGTCGCAGAAGGACTTCGACAAGAAGCTCGAGGACGAGGACAAGACCTTCGTCTGGATCAAGCGCCAGGTCGACGAGCCGATCGCCAAGCAGATCGCCGCGATGAACCTCAAGGGCATCTACCAGCGCAAGGAATACAAGCGCCAGTACCCCGAGGGCGAGGCCGCCGCGCACGTGGTGGGCTTCACCAACGTCGAAGACAACGGCCAGGAAGGCATCGAGCTCGCGTTCAACAAGGAACTGGCCGGCAAGGCGGGTTCCCGCCGCGTCATCAAGGACCGGCTCGGCCGCGTGGTCGAGGGCGTGGGCGAGACGGTGCCGCCGCTCGACGGCAAGGACATCCAGCTCAGCGTCGACAGCAAGGTGCAGTTCTTCGCCTACCAGAAGCTGCGCGACGCGGTCACCGCGCGCCGTGCCAAGGCCGGCAGCGTGGTGGTGCTCGACTCCATCACCGGCGAGGTGCTGGCGCTGGCCAACTACCCGAGCTACGTGCCCGACAAGCGCCAGAACCTCACCGGCGAGCAGCTGCGCAACCGCGCGCTCACCGACACCTTCGAGCCCGGCTCGACCATGAAGCCCATCACCGTCGGCATGGCGCTGGAAGCCGGCCGCGTGAAGCCCTCGACCCTGATCGAAACCGGCCCCGGCCGCTTCCAGATCGGCGGCTTCACCATCAGCGACACCCACAACTACGGCACGCTGACGGTCGAGGGCGTGATCCAGAAGTCGAGCAACGTCGGCGCGCTCAAGATCGCGCAGAAGATGACCCCGCACGAGATGTGGGACACCTACACCGCGCTCGGCTACGGCCAGAAGCCGCAGATCCAGTTCCCCGGCGCGGTCACCGGACGCCTGCGTCCGTGGAAGACCTGGAAGCCAGTCGAGCAGGCCACGATGGCGTACGGCTACGGCCTGTCGGCGTCGCTGTTCCAGATGGCGCATTCGTACACCTCGTTCGCGCACGACGGCTCGATCATCCCGGTCACCATCCTCAAGAACGCCGAGCCGCCGGCCGGCGTGCGGGTGTTCTCGCCCTCCAACGCGCTGGCCGTGCGCAAGATGCTGCAGATGGCCGCGGGCCCGGGCGGCACCGGCACGCGCGCCCAGACGGTCGGCTACTCGGTCGGCGGCAAGTCGGGCACGGCCCACAAGCAGGTCGGCAAGGGCTACGCGAGCAACAAGTACCGCGCCTGGTTCACCGGCATGGCCCCCATCGACAAGCCGCGCATCATCGTCGCGGTGATGATCGACGAGCCCACCGACGGCCAGTATTTCGGCGGCATCGCCGCCGCGCCCGTGTTCAGCGAAGTCGTGCAGCAGACCCTGCGCATGATGAACGTTGCGCCCGATCTGGCGGTCAAACCCCTTGTGATGACGCAGGGCGTCGACGAGAGTTTCTGAGCATGCTGACACTCACTTCCCCCCAACTGGCCGCGCTCTGGCTCAAGGAGCGCGTGCGGGGTGCGCTGCATGCCGACAGCCGGCCGGTGGGCGCGGGCGACGGCTTCATCGCCTGGCCCGGGGCTGCGACCGACGGGCGCAAGCATGTGGCGGCGGCGCTGGCGCAGGGGGCCGTGGCCTGCCTGGTCGAGCACGACGGCGTCGAGGCTTTCGGCTTCCAGGGCGACGACCGCATTGCGAGCTATCCCGGCCTCAAGGCAGCCACCGGCCCGATCGCCTCGGCCTTCTACGACAACCCCTCGGCGCTGCTCGACGTGCTGGCCGTGACCGGCACCAACGGCAAGACCTCCACTGCGTGGTGGCTCGCCGAATCGCTCTCCACGCTGCGGGCGGCGGGCGGCGTTCGCGCGATGCGGCCCGACGGCACGATGGAGCGCGACGCGCCGTCGCCCTGCGCCGTGATGGGCACGCTGGGCATCGGCGTGCCGCCCGATCTCGTCTACACCGGCCTCACCACGCCCGACCCCGTGATGATGCAGGGCGAGCTGCGCGCCCTGGTCGAACGCGGCTTCGGCGCCTGCGCCATCGAGGCTTCCTCGATCGGCATCGCCGAGCGCCGGCTCGACGGCGCGCGCATCGCGGTCGCCGTGTTCACCAATTTCACGCAGGACCACCTCGACTACCACGGCAGCATGGACGCCTACTGGCAGGCCAAGGCCGAGCTGTTCCGCTGGCCCGGCCTGCGCGCGGCGGTGATCAACATCGACGACATGCACGGCGCCAGCCTGTGTGCGAACCTGGTCGATGCCGGCATCGGCGCGCTCGATGTCTGGACGGTCTCGGCCAGCGGCAAGCCGGCGCGGCTCATGGCGCGCGACATCGGCTACGACGCGCAAGGCCTGCAGTTCTCGGTGGCCGAGCACGGCACCGCGGCGGTCGAACGCCTCTCCACCGGCCTGATCGGCCAGTACAACGTGGCCAACCTGCTGGGCGTGCTGGGCACCCTGCGTGCCCTGGGCCTTTCGCTGCCGCAGGCGGTGACGGCCTGCGCCAACCTCACCAGCGTGCCGGGCCGCATGGAGCGGGTGAGCGTGGACGGCGATGCGCCGCTGGCGGTGGTCGACTACGCCCACACTCCCGACGCGATCGACAAGGCCCTGGCCGGCCTGCGTCCGCTGGCGCAGCAGCGCGGCGGCGCGCTCTGGTGCGTGTTCGGCTGCGGCGGCGACCGCGACCCGATCAAGCGGCCGATGATGGCCGCCGTTGCCGAGCGCCAGGCCGACCGCGTGGTCGTGACCAGCGACAACCCGCGCAGCGAAAAGCCCGACGCGATCATCAGCCAGGTGCTGCGCGGCCTGTCGCGCCCCGAAGCCGCCCAGGTGCAGCCCGACCGCGCCGCCGCCATCGCCGACGCGATCGCGCAGGCCGCGCCACAGGACGTGGTGCTGATCGCCGGCAAGGGCCACGAGGCCTGGCAGGAAATCGCGGGCCAGCGCATTCCGTTTTCCGACAGGACCCATGCGCTGGATGCGCTGACGAAGCGAAGCGCGGAGGTTTCCGAATGAGCGATATGACGCCGCTCAATATGACGCTCGCCCAGGCGCAGCAATGGATTCCCGGTTCGCGCCTCGTGGGCGACCCGGCGACGGTCATCGCCCGCGTGCACACCGACACGCGCACGCTGGCCGCGGGCGATCTGTTCGTCGCACTCAAGGGCGAGCGCTTCGACGCCAACGATTTCCTGGCGCAGGCCAAGGCGCATGGCGCGGTCGCAGCCATTGCCCACCACGGCCTCGAGGCCGCCGGGCTGGCCGGCCTCGAAGTGCCCGATTCGCTGGCCGCGCTCGGCGCGCTCGGCGCGGGCTGGCGCGCGCAGTTCACGCTGCCGCTGATCGCCGTCACCGGCAGCAACGGCAAGACCACGGTCACGCAGATGATCGCGGCGATCCTCGTCGCCTTCCGCGCCGACCGTGCACTGGCGACCGCCGGCAACTTCAACAACGAAATCGGCGTGCCGCTCACGCTGCTGCGCCTGCGCGCGCGGCACCAGCATGCCGTGCTCGAGCTGGGCATGAACCATCCGGGCGAGATCGCGCGGCTGGCCGCCATCTCGCGCCCGACCATCGCTCTCGTCAACAACGCGCAGCGCGAGCACCAGGAATTCATGGCCACCGTCGAGGCGGTGGCGGTCGAGAACGCCGCCGTGTTCGCGGTGCTGCCGGCCGACGGCACGGCCGTCTTCCCGCATGGCGACGCCTTCACCCCGCTGTGGGCCGAAATGGCGCGCGAAGTGGGCTCCCGCCGCTGCCTGACCTTCGGGGAGCATGCGGACGCCGACATCTCGCTCGACAGCGCCGAATGGAAGCAGGGCGCCTGGGCCGTGCGCGTGCGCACGCCGCTGGGCGCCTTCGACGCGCGCCTGCACATCGCCGGCCGACACAACGTGGGCAATGCACTGGCCGCCACCGCCTGCGCGCTCGCGGCGGGTGTTTCGCTCGAGACCATCGCCACGGGCCTGTCGGCCTTCGAGCCGGTCAAGGGCCGCTCCAAGGCCAGCGAGATCGTGCTGTCGGACAAGCATTCGATCACCCTGGTCGACGACAGCTACAACGCCAACCCCGATTCCGTGATTGCCGCCATCGACGTGCTCGCGGGCCTGCCCGGTCCGCGCCTGCTGGTGCTCGGCGAGATGGGCGAGGTGGGCGACCGCGCGCCCGAGTTCCACGCCGAGGTCGGCGAATGGGCGCGGCAGCGCGGCATCGAAGCCGTCTACACGCTCGGCCCGGGGACGGCGCACACCGTCGCGGCCTTCAAGGACGACGTCAACGGCCGTCATTTCGATGAGTTCGACGCGCTCCACGCCGCCGTGCTCGCGCGCCTGCCGCTGGTCGGCAGCGTGCTCGTCAAGGGATCGCGCTTCATGAAGATGGAGCGCGTGGTGCAGGCCATCAGCGCTCTGGCACAACCTACAACAACAAAAGGAGGCCGGTCATGACGCATGAGCCGCGCGAAACATCATGCTGCTGAGCCTGGCCCAATGGCTGCAAACGCTCTCGCCCGAGTTCGGGTTCCTGCGCATTTTCCAATACCTCACTTTCCGCGCGCTGATGGCCGCGCTGACTGCGCTCGTCGTCGGCCTGGTGGCCGGCCCGTACGTGATCCGCCGCCTCGCCGCGCTCAAGATCGGCCAGCCGGTGCGCGGCTACGGCATGGAAACGCACCTGACCAAGAGCGGCACGCCCACCATGGGCGGCGTGCTGGTGCTGTTCGCCATTGCCTTCGCCACGCTGCTGTGGTTCGACATCTCCAACCGCTTCGTGTGGATCGTGCTGTGGGTGACGATGGGCTTCGGCGCCATCGGCTGGGTCGACGACTGGCGCAAGGTGGTGCGCAAGGACCCCGAGGGCATGCGCTCGCGCGAGAAGTATTTCTGGCAGTCGGTGGTCGGTCTGATCGCCGGCTTCTACCTGCTCTTCAGCATCTCGGAAAGTTCGAACTGGCGCGTGCTCCAGTTGTTCTTCGCCTGGGTTCAGTCGGGCTTCGACCTCGACTTTCCGCCCAAGATCAACCTGCTGGTGCCCTTCTTCAAGGAAGTGAGCTACCCGCTCGGCGGCATCGGCTTCGTGATCCTCACCTACCTGGTGATCGTCGGCGCAAGCAACGCGGTCAACCTGACCGACGGCCTCGACGGCCTGGCGATCATGCCGGTGGTGATGGTCGGCTCGGCGCTCGGCGTGTTCGCGTATGTCACGGGCAGCGCGGTGTATTCCAAGTACCTGCTGTTCCCCAACATCCCGGGCTCGGGCGAGCTGCTGGTGTTCTGCTCGGCCATGGCCGGCGCGGGCCTCGCATTCCTCTGGTTCAACACCCATCCGGCGCAGGTCTTCATGGGCGACGTGGGCGCGCTCGCGCTCGGCGGCGCGCTGGGCACCATCGCGGTCATCGTGCGCCAGGAGATCGTGTTCTTCATCATGGGCGGCATCTTCGTGGTCGAGGCGATCTCGGTGATGGCGCAGGTCATGTACTTCAAGTACACGAAGAAGCGCTACGGCGAAGGYCGCCGCGTGCTCAAGATGGCGCCGCTGCACCATCACTTCGAGAAGAGCGGCTGGCGCGAGACGCAGGTCGTGGTGCGCTTCTGGATCATCACGATGCTGCTGTGCCTCGTGGGTCTTTCGACGCTGAAGCTGCGGTGAGAAAACACACATGCGGCATCTGAAAGACCTCCCCGTCCTGATCCTCGGCCTCGGTGCGTCCGGCCTGGCGATGACGCGCTGGTGCGCGCGCCATGGCGCGATCGTGACCGTGGCCGACACGCGCGAGGCGCCCGCGGCGCTCGCGACGCTGCAGGCGGAGTTGCCCGGCGTGACCTTCATCGGCGGACCGTTCTCGGCCGCGCTGGTCGAAGGCACGCCGATTCGCGCGGTGTACCGCTCGCCGGGGTTGTCGCCCGCGACCATCGCGCCGGTTGTCGATGCGGCACGGGCCGTGGGCCTGACGGTCGGTGGCGAGCTGGATCTCTTTGCGCGCGCACTGCTGGACCTGCGGACGGTCGAAGTGCCGGTGGTGGAAGTGGCCGAGGCCGAGGCTGAAGCCGCAGCCGAGCCCGTTGCAGAAGTCCCTGCAGAACCCGCACTGCCCGACGCGCAGGCCGAACTGGCCTTGACGGTCGAGCCGACAGAAGCCGCACCCGTGGAAGCCGCTGAAGTCCCCGCCGCACCGGAAGTGCCAGCAGCGACAGAAGAACAGGTCGAAGCCGAAGCGGCTGCGCCTGCAGAGACGACCGAAGTCGTTGAAACGGCTGAAGTGCCTGCGCAAGCTGCCGAGCCCGTTCCAGCAACCGAAAGCACGGACGCTGCCGAACCGACCGAAGCAGCACCCTCCGCGATGGCAGAAGCGATGCCGCGCGATCCTTCGCTGAGCGTTCCGGTTTCGCAGCCCACGGAAGAAGTCGCACCGGCTGCAGAAGCCGTGGCAGCCGCCGATGCCGCGCCCGAAGCGACGACACCCGTACCTGCGCCCGCCACAGGCTCCCGCCTGCCCGCCACCGGCAAGCCCTACGTCCCCACGGCCGCCCGCGAGGCCGCCGACTTCGTCGCCAAGATCGCCGAACTCTCCGCCACCAACCCGGCCTCCGCCGCGGTGGAGGAAGAGCCGACGGCCCAACTGCCCCTGGTTCCAATCGAGGAACCGCCAGCACCCAAGGGTTACACCCCCGCGGTGCTCGCCGTCACCGGCACCAACGGCAAGACCACTGTCACCGCGCTCACCGGCCAGCTGGTCGAGCGCGCGGGCAAGACCGTGGCGGTGGCCGGCAACATCGGCCCGACGCTGCTCGATACGCTCGCCGCGCACATCGACGCCGAGACGCTGCCCGATGTCTGGGTGCTCGAACTTTCGAGCTTCCAGTTGGACGGCGTGCAGGGCTTCGAGCCCACGGCCGCCACCGTGCTCAACCTCACGCAGGACCACCTCGACTGGCACGGCGACATGCCGGCCTACGCGGCGGCCAAGGCGCGCATCTTCGGCGCCCAGGGCCTGCTGGTGCTCAACCGCGACGACACCGGCGTGATGGCCATGCTGCCGCCACCCATCCGGGTCAAGCTGCAGCGCCCGCAGATCCGCGCGCACGTCACCTTCGGCAGCGCGATGCCGCTGCGCCCGGGCGACTACGGCATCGAGCGCATCAACGGCGTCGCCTGGCTGGTGCGTGCCCTTGAAGCCGATGAGACGCAGAAGCGCAAGCGCGGCGCGGTGGTCGAGGAAGAAATCTTCTTCCAGCGCCTGATGCCCGCCGACGCGCTGCGCATCCGCGGCCGCCACAACGCCATGAACGCACTGGCGGCGCTGGCGCTCGCCACTGCCGCCGACTGCCCGCTGGGCCCGATGCTCTACGGCCTGCGCGAATACCGCGGCGAGCCGCACCGCGTGGAGCCGATCGCGCTGATCGACGACGTCGAGTACTTCGACGACAGCAAGGGCACCAACGTCGGCGCGACGGTCGCGGCCCTGAGCGGCCTCGGCGAAGACCGCCGCGTGGTCGTGATCCTCGGCGGCGAGGGCAAGGGCCAGGACTTCGAGCCGCTCGCCGCGCCGGTGGGCCGGTACGCGCGCGCCGTCGTGCTCATCGGCCGCGACGCGCCGCTGATCCAAGCCGCGCTGGCCGCCACCGGCGTCTCGCTGATGCATGCCGCCTCGATGCCCGAGGCGGTGAAGCTCGCCGCCGCGCGCGCCAACCCGGGCGATGCCGTGCTGCTGTCACCGGCCTGTGCGAGCTTCGACATGTTCAACGACTACGAGCACCGTGCGGCGGTGTTCCGCGAGGCCGTGCAGGCGCTCGCGGACAACCCCCGTGAAGCGCTCGATGGTTCTTCCCCGGAGGAAACGCTGTGAACTCCGCCGCTGCAGGCGCCACGCCCAACACCCGCACCAGCYGCTTCGGTGGCTGGTTCAGGCGCGCCCGCAGCGGCATCGATTCGCTGCCCGTGCACCTGCCGGTGCGGCTGGGCGGCGCCGGCATCGCGCAGACCAAGGCGACGCCGATGCGCGTGCTGGGCTTCGACCAGGCGCTGGTCTGGGTCACGGTCGCGCTGCTGACCTGGGGGCTGGTGATGGTGTATTCGGCCTCCATCGCGCTGCCCGACAACCCGCGCTTCGCGCGCGCCGGCTACAGCGCCTCGTTCTTCCTCACGCGGCATGCGGCCTCGGTGGTGTTCGCGTTCATCGCGGCGCTGCTGGCCTTCCAGATCCCGATGAAGACCTGGGAGCGCGCTGCGCCCTGGCTCTTCGTGGCCTCGCTGCTGCTGCTGGTGGCGGTGCTGATTCCGCACATCGGCATCAACGTCAACGGCGCACGCCGCTGGCTGCCGATGGGCTTCATGCGCTTCCAGCCTTCCGAACTCGCCAAGCTCGCGATGGTGCTCTACGCCGCCAGCTACATGGTGCGCAAGATGGAGATCAAGGAACGCTTCTTCCGCGCCGTGCTGCCGATGGGCATCGCGGTGGTGGTGGTCGGCATGCTGGTGATGGCCGAGCCCGACATGGGCGCCTTCATGGTGATCGCCGTGATCGCCATGGGCATCCTGTTCCTCGGCGGCGTGAACGCCCGCATGTTCTTCGTGATCGCGGCGCTGGTGGTGGTGGCCTTCGGCACCATCGTCGCGACCAGCCCGTGGCGCCGCGAACGCATCTTTGCCTACCTCGATCCGTGGAGCGAGGAGCATGCGCTGGGCAAGGGCTACCAGCTCTCGCACTCGCTGATCGCCATCGGGCGCGGCGAGATCTTCGGCGTCGGCCTGGGCGGCAGCGTCGAGAAGCTGCATTGGCTGCCCGAGGCGCACACCGACTTCCTGCTCGCCGTGATCGGCGAGGAGTTCGGCCTGCTCGGTGTGCTGCTGATCATCGGCATGTTCCTCTGGCTGACCCGGCGCATCATGCACATCGGCCGCCAGGCGATCGCGCTGGACCGCGTGTTCTCGGGCCTCGTGGCCCAGGGCGTCGGCGTGTGGATCGGCTTCCAGGCCTTCATCAACATGGGCGTGAACCTCGGCGCGCTGCCGACCAAGGGCCTGACCTTGCCGCTGATGAGTTTCGGCGGCTCGGCCATCCTGATGAACCTGGTGGCGCTGGCCATCGTGCTGCGCATCGACTACGAGAACCGTGTGCTGATGCGAGGGGGACGCGTATGACGCGCACCGCTCTCGTCATGGCCGGTGGAACCGGTGGCCACATCTTCCCGGGCCTCGCCGTGGCGGAGGCGCTGCGCGAGCGTGGCTGGCGTGTGCACTGGCTGGGCGCGCCCGGCAGCATGGAGGAAAAGCTCGTGCCGCCGCGCGGCTTCGCCTTCGAGCCCGTGCAGTTCGGCGGCGTGCGCGGCAAGGGCCCGCTCACGCTGTTCCTGCTGCCGCTGCGCCTGCTGCGCGCCTTCTGGCAGAGCTTTCGCGTGGTGCGCCGCGTGAAGCCCGACGTGCTGGTGGGCCTCGGCGGCTACATCACCTTTCCGGGCGGCATGATGGGCGTGCTGCTCAACAAGCCGCTGGTGCTGCATGAGCAGAATTCTGTGGCCGGCCTCGCCAACAAGGTGCTGGCGGGCGTGGCCGACCGCGTGTTCACCGCCTTCCCGAATGTGCTGAAGAAGGCGCAGTGGGTGGGCAACCCGCTGCGTGCGGCGTTCACCTCGCAGCCCGACCCGGCCACCCGCTTCGCGGGCCGCACCGGTCCGCTCAAGCTGCTCGTCGTGGGCGGCAGCCTCGGCGCGCGCGGCCTCAACACCGTGGTGCCGCAGGCGCTGGCCCGCATCGAGCCGGCCACGCGTCCGCAAGTGCTGCACCAGAGCGGCGCCAAGCAGATCGACGAGCTGCGCGCCAACTACGCCACTGCTGGCGTGGAAGGCGAGCTCACGCCTTTCATCGAAGACACGGCGCAGGCCTATGCCGACGCCGACATCATCGTCGCGCGCGCCGGTGCCAGCACCGTCACAGAAATCGCGGCCGTCGGCGCAGCAGCGCTGTTCGTGCCTTTCCCCTCGGCGGTCGACGACCACCAGACCACCAACGCACGCTTCCTCGTGGACGCAGGCGGCGGCTGGCTGGTGCAACAGGCCGACCTCACTCCTGAATTGCTGGCTGATTTGCTACAGAAAACCGAACGCACCGCGCTGATCGACAGGGCCACCAAGGCCAAGACCATGCAGAAGACCGAAGCCGTGGACGCCGTCGTCCGCGCCTGCGAGGAGCTTGCCAAATGAAGCACGCGATTCGTCACATCCATTTCGTGGGCGTCGGGGGCTCGGGCATGAGCGGCATCGCCGAAGTGCTGTTGAACCTGGGTTACCGCATCACCGGCTCCGACCTGTCCGACAGCGCCACGCTGCGTCGGCTCGCGGGCCTGGGCATCGGCACCTTCGTGGGCCATGCGGCCGCGCACATCGACGGCGCGGATGCGGTCGTCACCTCCACCGCGGTGCAGTCGGACAACCCCGAAGTGCTGGCCGCGCGCGAGAAGCGCATTCCGGTGGTGCCGCGCGCGCTGATGCTGGCCGAACTGATGCGGCTCAAGCAGGGCATCGCGATCGCGGGCACGCACGGCAAGACCACCACCACCAGCCTGGTGGCGAGCGTGCTCGACGCAGCGGGGCTCGACCCGACCTTCGTGATCGGTGGGCGCCTGAACAGCGCGGGCGCCAATGCGCAGCTCGGCAGCGGCGACTACATCGTGGTCGAGGCCGACGAGTCGGACGCCTCGTTCCTGAACCTGCTGCCGGTGATGGCGGTGGTCACGAACATCGATGCCGACCACATGGAGACCTACGGGCACGACTTCGCGAAACTCAAGAAGGCTTTCGTCGACTTCCTGCACCGCATGCCGTTCTACGGCGTGGCCATCCTCTGCACCGACGACCCGGCCGTGCGCGACATCGTCGCCAGCGTCACCTGCCCGGTCACGAGCTACGGCTTCGGCGAGGACGCGCAGGTGCGCGCCATCGACGTGCGCGCCGTGGGCGGCCAGATGCATTTCACCGCGCAGCGCCGCAATGGCGTGACGCTGCCCGACCTGCCCATCGTGCTGAACCTGCCGGGCGAGCACAACGTGCGCAACGCGCTGTCGGTGATCGCGGTGGCGGTCGAGCTCGGCATTCCCGACGAGGCGGTACAGCGCGGCCTGGCCGGTTTCAAGGGCGTGGGCCGCCGCTTCCAGAGCTACGGCGAGGTGAGCGTCCAGGACGGCAAGACCGCGGGTGCCTTCACCGTGATCGACGACTACGGCCACCACCCGGTCGAGATGGCGGCGACGATCGCCGCCGCGCGCGGCGCCTTCCCGGGTCGCCGGCTGGTGCTGGCCTTCCAGCCGCACCGCTACACCCGCACGCGCGACTGCTTCGAGGACTTCGTCAAGGTCATCGGCACCGCCGATGCGGTGCTGCTCGGCGAGGTCTATGCCGCCGGCGAGGCGCCCATCGTGGCGGCCGACGGCCGCACGCTGGCGCGCGCACTGCGCATCGCGGGCAAGGTGGAGCCGGTGTTCGTCGACGACATCGCCGCCATGCCGCAGGCCATTCTCGACAACGCGCAGGCCGGCGACGTGGTGCTCTGCATGGGCGCAGGGTCCATCGGCGCGGTGCCGGGCAAGGTGGTCGAACTCGGCAACGCTGCCGCGGCGGTTGCTGCGCCGGCGTCATCAACATCGGAACGCGCAACGCGCAAGGGGAGGGCGTCATGAGCCTTCAGGATCCAAAACTCTTCGGCAAGGTCGCCGTGCTGTTCGGCGGCAGTTCCGCCGAACGCGAAATTTCGTTGATGTCCGGCACAGGCGTGCTGGAAGCGCTGCGTTCGCGCGGCGTCGACGCGCACGCCTTCGACCCGTCGGAGCGCGAGCTGGCCGACCTGCAGCGCGAAGGCTTCGCGCGCTGCTTCGTCGCGCTGCATGGCCGCCATGGCGAAGACGGCACCGTGCAGGGCGCGCTCGAGCTGCTCGGCATTCCCTACACCGGCTCGGGCGTGATGGCCTCGAGCGTGGCGATGGACAAGGTCATGACCAAGCGCATCTGGCAGGCCGACGGCCTGCCGACGCCCAAGTACGTGCGCCTGGCCTTCGACCAGCAAAGCCGCGAACAGATTCGAGCCGTACCCGACGTGCTCGGCCTGCCGCTGATCGTGAAGCCGCCGCGCGAAGGCTCGTCCATCGGCGTCACCAAGGTCGAGGGCTATTCGCAGATGCAGGACGCCGTGGCGCTCTCCGCGAAGTACGACGCCGACGTGCTCTGCGAGGAGTTCATCGAAGGCGAGGAAGTCACCTGCGCCGTGCTCGGCCAGGGGCTCGAGGCGCGCGCGCTGCCGGTGGTGCGCATCGCTGCGCCCGAAGGCGCCTACGACTACCAGAACAAGTACTTCACCGACGATGTGAAGTACCAGTGCCCGAGCGGCCTGCCCGAGGCCGAGGAACACGAGATCCAGCGCATCACCCTCGCCGCGTACCACACGCTCGGCTGCCGCGGCTGGGGCCGCGCCGACGTGATGATCCGCGCCAGCGACCGCAAGCCCTTCCTGCTCGAGATGAACACCTCGCCCGGCATGACCAGCCATTCGCTGGTGCCGATGTCGGCGCGCGCGGCGGGCATTCCCTACGAAGAGCTGTGCCTGCGCGTGCTGGCCTCGGCCTCGCTGGATGCCAGGGGAGGAGCGCACTAGCCATGGCCGACAGCATTCCCGTGCCCTTCGACGTCAAGCTCATGAACATCGTCGCGAACCTGGCGTTCGTGATGGTGGCGCTCATGCTGCTGGCGGCGGGCGCTTGGTGGGTGCTGCGCCAGCCCTTCTTCCCGCTCGCGGGCATCAAGGTCGACGGCGAGGTCACGCACAACAACGCGGTCACGCTGCGTGCCAACGTGGCGCCACAGCTCAACGGCAACTTCTTCACCATCGACCTGGCGCGTGCGCGCACCGCCTTCGAGTCGGTGCCGTGGGTGCGCAGCGCGGTGGTGCGGCGCGAGTTCCCGAACAAGCTGCGCGTGACGCTCACCGAGCAGGTGCCGGTGGCCAGCTGGGGCGACGAGGCGGGCTCGAAGCTGATCAACGGCTTCGGCGACGTGTTCGAGGCCAACGTGGCCGAGGTGGACGACAACCTGCCGCGGCTCGACGGCCCGATCGAGCAGGCCGGGCAGGTGCTCGGCATGTACCGCGTGCTCGCGCCGCAGTTCCAGCCCTACGACTTCGGCATCGACGAGCTCACGCTGTCGAGCCGGGGCAGCTGGAAGGTGGTGCTCGACAGCGGCGCACGGATCGAGCTCGGCCGCGGCCAGAGCGAAGAGGTGTCGGCGCGGCTGCAGCGTTTCCTGAAGACCGTGACCCAGGTCGCGGGCCAGTACCACCGCACGGTGGCCGACGTCGAAGGCGCCGATCTGCGCCACAACGACGCGTATGCATTGCGGCTGCGCGGCGTCACCACGGTCTCGCCAGAGACCCCAAGAAGAATCAAGTAGCGACACCGAGAAATCGAGGACATATCTCAATGCCCAAAGAATACAAAGACCTGGTCGTAGGACTCGACATCGGCACCGCCAAGGTGATGGTGGTGGTGGCCGAGGTGCTGCCCGGCGGCGAACTCAAGCTCGCCGGACTCGGCATCGCGCCGAGCAACGGCCTGAAGCGCGGCGTGGTGGTGAACATCGACGCCACCGTGCAGAGCATCCAGCAGGCGCTGAAAGAGGCCGAGCTGATGGCCGACTGCAAGATCAGCCGTGTCTACACCGGCATCACCGGCAGCCACATCCGCGGCATCAATTCGAGCGGCATGGTGGCGGTGAAGGACAAGGAAGTGACGCCGGCCGACGTGGCCCGCGTGGTGGAAACCGCGCGCGCGATCAACATCTCGAGCGACCAGCGCCTGCTGCTGGTCGAGCCGCAGGAGTTCGTGATCGACGGCCAGGACGTGAAGGAGCCGATCGGCATGAGCGGCATGCGGCTCGAGGCCAAGGTGCACATCGTGACCGGCGCGCAGAGCGCGGCCGAGAACATCATCAAGTGCGTGCGCCGCTGCGGCCTCGAGGTCGACCAGCTGATGCTGAATCCGCTGGCCTCGAGCCAGGCGGTGCTGACCGAAGACGAGCGCGAGCTCGGCGTGGTGCTGGTGGACATCGGTGCAGGCACCACCGACGTGGCCATCTTCACCAACGGTGCGATCCGCCACACGGCCGTGATCCCGATCGCGGGCGACCTGATCACAAGCGACATCGCGATGGCGCTGCGCACGCCCACCAAGGACGCGGAAGACATCAAGGTCGAGAGCGGCTATGCCAAGCAGCTGCTGGCCGATCCCGACCAGCAGGTCGAAGTGCCCGGCCTCGGCGACCGCGGCCCGCGCATGCTGAGCAAGCAGGCGTTGGCCGGCGTGATCGAGCCGCGCATCGAGGAGATCTTCTCGCTGGTGCAGCAGGTGGTGCGCGAGTCGGGCTACGAAGAGGTGCTCTCTTCGGGCGTGGTGCTCACCGGCGGCAGCGCGGTGATGCCCGGCATGGTCGAGCTCGGCGAGGACATCTTCCTGAAGCCGGTGCGTCGCGGCATTCCGAAGTATTCGAGTGCGCTCTCGGACATGGTGGCGCAGCCCCGTGCCGCCACCGTGATGGGCCTGCTCGAAGAAGCACGCTTCGCACGCATGCGCGGCTTCAAGGTCGCGCAGAAGAACGGATCCGTAAAGACTGCGTTCGGACGTTTCAAGGACTTCATCGTGGGGAACTTCTGACCATGTATCACTCCCCACTCTGGCTCGCACGCGGCAGTCCTCCGTTGCATTTCAACGAGCGATGGCGACGAACAGGTCCACCATCGTGACGACCCCATCGTTGAACTCGTCACGGCACAAGAAATATTCATAGACACATAACGGCAACTGCAAAATTCAAGGAGTTAAAAATGACCATCGAAATGATCGAAGTCGAAGAATTCAACCAGGGCACGCAGATCAAGGTGATCGGTGTCGGCGGTGGTGGCGGCAATGCGGTCGCCCACATGATGGAGCGTGGCGTGCAGGGCGTTCAGTTCGTCTGCGCGAACACCGACGCACAGGCACTCCAACGCAGCAACGCGCACAAGAACATCCAGCTCGGTACCAGCGGCCTGGGCGCCGGCAGCAAGCCCGACAAGGGGCGTGAAGCGGCCGAGCTCGCGGTGGACGACATCCGCGCCGCCATCGACGGCGCGCACATGCTGTTCATCACGGCCGGCATGGGCGGCGGCACGGGCACCGGTGCGGCGCCCGTGATCGCACGCGTCGCGAAGGAAATGGGCATCCTCACCGTGGGTGTGGTGACCAAGCCCTTCGACTGGGAAGGCGGCCGTCGCATGACGAACGCCGACGCGGGCCTGGCCGAACTCGAAGCGAACGTCGATTCGCTGATCGTGGTGCTCAACGAGAAGCTGCTCGACGTGCTGGGCGAGGACATCACCCAGGACGAAGCCTTCGCGCACGCCAACGACGTGCTGAAGAACGCCGTGGGCGGCATCTCGGAAATCATCAACGAGTACGGCGGCGTGAACGTCGACTTCGAAGACGTGCGCACCGTGATGGGCGAACCCGGCAAGGCCATGATGGGCACGGCCGCGGCCGCAGGCCCGGACCGTGCGCGCATCGCTGCGGAGCAGGCCGTGGCCTGCCCGCTGCTCGAGGGCATCGACCTCTCGGGGGCCAAGGGCGTGCTGGTGCTGGTGACCGCGTCGAAGGGTTCGCTGAAGCTGAACGAGTCGAAGCTCGCGATGAACACCATCCGCGCCTACGCCTCGCCCGATGCGCATGTGATCTACGGCGCTGCCTACGACGAAAGCCTGGGCGACGAAATGCGCGTGACCGTGGTGGCCACGGGCCTGTCGCGTGCCGACGCACGCCGCCAGGCCCCGACGCTCGAAGTCATCCGCACCGGCACCGACAACATCCCGTTCAACGTGCCCACCATGGGCGGCACCGGCCACGCCAGTGGTGGCAGCCAGCCGAACTACGACGGCATGGCGGTTCCCAGCGTGTGGCGTACCAACCGCACGATGGCTGCCGCGAAGGTGGATGCACTGTCGTCGGGTGGCATGGACGACTTCGAGATTCCCGCTTTCCTGCGCCGTCAGGCCGACTGACGGAAGGCGACCGAACGCAGAGGGCACGAAGGTTCGCAAGGGGTACAGGGAAGACCTGAAAGGGATTTCCGCTGGCTCTAGGCGCTGCGTTCACTTCGTGCCCTTTGCGTCCATCGCTGGCCGTCTTTCATAGAACCCATGTCTATCGCTGCCATAGCGAGGGGAATAGGCCGCCACACCCGTGGCGCGCCTAAAATCCCCGGCGTGCTGCAACAACGAACCCTCAAGTCGATCAGCCGCGCCGTGGGCGTGGGGCTTCACAGCGGGCAACGCGTGGAACTGACCCTGCGGCCGGCCCCGGCCGACACGGGCATCGTGTTCCGCCGCGTCGACCTGCCCGAGCCGGCCGAAATCCGCATGACCGCCGAAGCGGTGACCGACACGCGCCTGGCCTCCACGGTCTCGACCGGCGGGGCGAAGGTGCAGACGGTCGAGCACCTGATGTCGGCCTGCGCGGGCCTGGGCATCGACAACCTCTACATCGACATCACGGCCGACGAAGTGCCGATCCTCGACGGATCGGCCTCGTCCTTCGTGTTCCTGCTGCAAAGCGCGGGCATCGAGCTGCAGAAGGCGCCGCGCCGCTTCATCCGCGTGACCCGCAAGGTCGAGGTGCGCGAGGGCGAAGGCGCCAACGAGAAGTGGGCCAGCCTGGAGCCGTACCACGGCTACAAGCTCAGCTTCGAAATCGACTTCGATCACCGCGTGGTCAACTCCACCGGCCAGCGCGTGGAGTTCGACCTGGGCACCGACTCGTACAGCCGCGACATCGCGCGTGCACGCACCTTCGGCTTCACGAAGGAAGTCGAGTACATGCGCAGCAAGGGCCTGGCACTCGGCGGCGGGCTCGACAACGCCATCGTGATGGACGACACCAAGGTGCTCAATGCGGGCGGGCTGCGCTACGACGACGAGTTCGTGAAGCACAAGATCCTCGATGCCATGGGCGACCTCTACATCATCGGCAAGCCGCTGCTCGCGGCGTACACCGCGTTCCGCTCGGGCCACGCCCTCAACAACAAGCTGCTGCGCGAGCTGCTGGCGAACAGCGATGCCTACGAGATCGTGACCTTCGAGGACGAAAAGCGCGCACCGCGCGGTTTCGGCGAAGTGGCGCGGGCCTGGTAGGCCACGACCCCTCACGATGCTTCTTTTCCGCTGGGCCATCCTGCTGCTCTTGCTGGTGGCGGGCGTGTCCTTCGCGTTCTATGCGGGCACGGGCCAGACGAAATACCGGCGTGTGGGCTGGCTCGTGCTCAAGTGGACCCTGCTCGCGGCGTTCGGCTTCTTTGCGGTGCTGATCGCCGAGCGCGTGGCCTAGGTTTTCTTCCCGTCGTTCGCATGTCCGGAAACGGCATGCCAGGCGACAGACGCGGGCGCACGATGGCGCCATGAACACACACCCTGAACAACCCACGAGGAATCCGTTCGGCGTCCAGGACGCCCCGGACCCCGACGGCGCCGATGTGGACGAGTTCGCCGACAGCGTCGAGCTGAGCGGTGGCACCGACGACCCGAATGCGCAGCGCTGGGGCTCGGTCACCGACGAGGTTCCGGACTCGATTGCAGGCGCGTGGTCCAGCCGATGGAATGGCGGCGCGGACCCGACCATCGTCGGCGACACCGCACAGGCCTGGAAGGAAGGCAAGGCGACGGTGAAGGTGGCTGGCGGCCGTTTCTACTTGATGTTCGACTGGAGCAACGGCGAACGCCAGGCGTTGCTCGACGTCCGGTACATCGCGCCCGACACGCTCGTGGGCCGCTACATCAACCTGAGCAGCCCGGACATCACGCGGCCCTGGGTCGGAATGGTCGTCGACAACCGGCGGATCGACGGGCGCTGGACGAACGGGCGACTGGACTTCCGGAGGTAATCCGCAGTCTCAACCCGCAGCCAGTGCCTGCAACGCCTGCACCTGCTGCGCCAGCATCGGTCCCTTGCGGTGCGCGGGCACCAGCAGCATGACCGTGTCGCCCAGCACCTTCGGCCGACCCCAGGGCGCATGCAGCTTGCCCTGTGCGAGCAGCGGTGCCACGAGCCGTTCGCGGCCCATCAACACGCCTTCGCCATCGAGCGCAGCCTGCAGCGCAAGACTGTAGAGCGAGAAGTCCGGGCCGGCGGCCAATGCGTCGGCCTCCGCCGCCGTGGTGCCAGGGCGCACGGCCTGCAGCCAGCGCATCCAGTCGTCGCGCCACACGGTGTCGTGCAGGCCGCCGCAGCGCGCCAGCAGTTCGGCCAGGTCGTCGAGCGAGCGCGGCCGGCCGCTGGGCAACTGCTGCTGGAGGCGCGGGCTGCACACCGGCACGAGTCGATCCCGAGCGAGCGGGATCGACTGTGCACCGATGGCGGTCTCGATGCGTTCGCCGGCCCGCGCATAGAACAAGCCGAGATCGAAAGGCTCGCGCCGGAAGTTCGGCGGCTGCTCCAGCGCTGTCACCGACACCTGCACGCCCGGCAACGCTGCTTTCAGCTGCGAAAGTCGCGGTGACAGCCACAGCTGCGCCACGGCAGGCAGGGCCGCCACCTGCAGCGTGCTGCGCCGCGCGGCGCTCTGCGTTTCGTGGCGCAACGCCTGCACGGCAAGACCGAGCTGATCGACCGCCGCACTGAGCGCAGGCAGTGCGCGCCGCCCGTGTGCGCTCAGGCGGATGCCCTGGCTGTGCCGCTCGAACAGCGCACCGCCGGCCCAGGTCTCCAGCGTCTTGATCTGCTGCGCGACGGCGGCCGGCGTGACGAACAATTCTTCGGCCGCGCGCGCAAAGCTGCCGTGGCGCGCCGCGGCTTCGAAGGCGCGAACGGCCGTGTGCGGTGGCAGGCGAGGGCGGGGCGGTGCGAGCGGCATATGAGGGAGGCCAAGTTTTTCTAGGGCTCAGGCCCAGATTATCCGTGTTGCCCGCCGAGGTGCGGCGAGCGACCATGCGGCCACATCACCACTTCCAGCGAGATACGCCGCATGCCCGCCGCCCTCCAACGCCGTCCCTGGGTTCCCGTCGCCAGCGAAGACCATGTGCTCGCCATCGCCGGCGATACCGCCGCGCGCGATGCAACCGGCGTTGCCGCCGAGATCGAAAGGCTGGCCGACGACAACCACCGCATCCACGACCGCGAGGGCCTGAACCTCAACCCCGCCACCAACGTGATGAACCCCGCCGCCGAGGCGCTGCTGTCGCGCGGCCTGGGCTCGCGCCCGTCGCTCGGCTACCCCGGCGACAAGTACGAAATGGGACTCGAGGCCATCGAGCGCATCGAGGTCATCGCGGCCGAGCTGGCCGCCGAGGTGTTCGGTGCGAAGTTCGCCGAAGTGCGCGTGAGTTCGGGCGCGCTGTCGAACCTGTATGTGTTCATGGCGACCTGCCAGCCGGGCGACACCATCATCGTGCCGCCACCGGCCATCGGCGGCCACGTCACCCACCATGCGGCGGGTGCGGCCGGGCTCTACGGCCTGAAGCCGGTTTCCGCGCCGGTCGATGCCGACGGCTACACGGTCGATGTGGTCGCGCTGGCCCAGCTTGCCCGCGAGGTGAGGCCGAAGCTCATCACCATCGGCGGCAGCCTGAATCTGTTCCCGCATCCGGTACCGGCAATCCGCGAGGTTGCGGACAGCGTGGGTGCCAAGCTGTTGTTCGATGCCGCACATCTCTCGGGCATGGTGGCCGGCAAGGCGTGGCCACAGCCGCTCGAAGAAGGCGCGCATGCCATCACCATGAGCACCTACAAGAGCCTTGGCGGCCCGGCGGGCGGGTTGATCGTGTCGAACGACGCGGCGCTGATGGAGCGCATCGACGCCATTGCCTATCCCGGCCTCACGGCCAATTCCGATGCCGGGCGAACGGCGGCGCTGGCCCGCGGCCTGCTCGACTGGAAGGTGCATGGCAAGGCCTATGCCGCAGCGATGCGCGACACCGCACAGGCGCTCGCACGCGCACTCGATGCCGAGGGATTGCCGGTGTTCGCGAAGGCGCGCGGCTTCACGCAATCGCACCAGTTCGCGGTCGAGGCCGCGCGCTGGGGCGGCGGGCAGCGTGCGGCAAGGAAGCTGGCCCAGGGCGGTCTGCTGGCCTGCGGCATCGGCCTGCCGATCGCGCCGGTCGAAGGCGACATCAACGGTTTGCGGCTCGGCGTGCCCGAGATCGTGCGGCTGGGCTTCACGCCCGAGGACATGCCGGAACTCGCGTCGTGGATCGCCCGTGCACTGGATGGCGATACGGCGTCGGTGGCCGCCGAGGTGCGCGAACGCCGCACGCGGCTCGACGGTCTGCGCTACATCGTGCGCTGAGTCAGCGAGAGCGGCCCTGCCGGTACGTGCCGGCGTGCGTTTTCGACAGCTCGGCGGCCTGAGCCAGCCGCGCCATCGATCGACCCACCTGCGCATGCGTGATGGCGATGCCCAGCGCGTCCGCCGCGTCGGCGCCCGGCAGGCCCGGCAGGTCGAGCAGCCGCTTCACCATCTCCTGCACCTGCGCCTTGGCGGCCTGGCCGTGGCCCGCCACCGCCTTCTTCATCTGCAGCGCGGTGTATTCGGCCACCGTGAGGTTGCTGTTCACCAACGAGGTCACGCAGGCACCGCGCGCCTGGCCCAGCAACAGCGTCGACTGCGGGTTGACGTTGACGAAGATGATTTCGACCGCCGATGCATCGGGCTGGTAGCGTGCGGCGATTTCCGCGATGCCGTCGAACAGCACCTTGAGCCGCGCCGGCAGGTTGCCGCTGCCCAGGTGCCGCGTGCTGATGGTGCCGCTGGCCACGTAGCGCAGCGCATGGCCGTCCGCATCGACCACGCCGAAGCCGGTGGTGAGAAGGCCGGGGTCGATGCCAAGAATGCGCATGTCAGGCGTTGAAGTACCAGCGAATTGAATGGAAGAAGATCGGTGCTGCGAAGCACAGCGCATCGACGCGGTCCAGCAGGCCGTTCGCGCCGGTCACGCCCACGCCCTTCTGGCCCCAGTTGGGAATGCCCCGATCGCGCTTGAGCGCCTTCATCACCAGGTGACCCATCGAGCCCGCGATGCAGGCGATGACCGACACCGCGAGCGCTTGGCCGAACTTGAAGGGCGTGATGAACGAGAACAGCGCACCCACCAGGCTGGCCACCACGATGCCGATGCCCCAGCTGGTCCAGTTGAAGCTGCGGCTCACGTTGGGCGCGAAGGGCTTGCGTTGCGTGCGGCGCGAAATGACGTGCTGCACCAGCACCGAGGTCTGCACCACGAACACCAGGAAGAACACGAGGAACGCGCTCTTGCCCTCGTAGCCGGGGAAGGTCAGCAGCAGCAGCGCCGGCACATGGCTCATGCCGTAGACGCAGACCATGATGCCCCACTGCAGCTTGGCATTGCGTTCGAGGAACTGGCTCGAATCGTTGGCCAGCGCGCTCGCGACCGGGATCGCGAGGAACACGTAGACCGGAATGAACACGGTGAACAGGTCGAAGCGCGCCGTAGCCACCAGCCAGAACTGGATCGGCAGCACCACGAAGAACGCGAGGATCAGGCTGCGGTGGTCGCCGCGCCGCGTGGGCGAGAGCGTGATGAACTCGCGCAGCGCGAAGAAGGCGATCAGCGCGAACAGCACGGTGGCGACCGTTTCGCCCAGCGCCCAGCCGATCCAGAAGATCAGCACCATGAACCAGGTGGTGCCCAGCAGCGCGCGGTAGTGCCGCAGCTCCGCCTGCCAGGTCTCGTCGTGCACGGGGTTGCGCTTTTCCCTGAAGCTCAGGAAGAAGGCGGTGGTGCTGATGATCACGAGCAGGCCGAAGACGATCAGGAAGAGGGCCGCGACCTGCTGGGTCGGGGTGAGGCTGCGCAGGAACTGGTTCATTTCAGTTGTCCATCGCGCGTTGTGTTGCGGGTTGCTTGTGTTCGGAATGCTTTTGTTCAGGGCGCGTGCACAGGGCACGCTGCCGGTTTGCGGCCGATCAACCAGTGCTCTGAGCGATCACGCCGATGGTGTGCTCTGCGCAGCGAAATAAAGGAGGAGGCATGCGGCCCTAGGCCGCGCCGGGGGACATTCGCGGAGCAGAGCACACCGTCGGCGGGATCGCGCCCTGAACAAGGCACCCAACGCACAACGCGACGAATCGAAAAGCAGGATTTCATTTCAAACGTCGCGCAATGCGATCACAGCAGCACGCGCGCGGTCAAGGAAGGGGCGACGCTCCTCGCCTTCTTCGACGCGAACAGGCGCACCGAAGGTCACGGAGCAGAGGATGGGCACCGGCACGATCTCGCCCTTGGGCATGACGCGCTGCACGTTGTCGATCCAGGCCGGGACCAGCACCACCTCGGGGAACATCGTTGCGAGTGTGTAGAGGCCCGACTTGAATTTCTGCGGCTCGCCCGTGTGGCCGCGCGTGCCTTCGGGAAAGATGATGATCGAGTCGCCGCTGCGCAGCGCTTCCACGAGCGGTGCCAGCGGATCGGCCGCGGGCGGCGCGGCGGCCAGTGGCTCGGGTTCCGCCACGGCCGGCGGTGCGACGGGGGGCGGCGGAGGCGGTGGTGGGGGCGGGGGAAGGTCGAGCTGCCCCTGCACTTCGTTCACGGCCTCGGCGATCGGTTCGACGGCGGGCGGCGCGATCGGCAGCAGCGGTTCCATCGACGGCTCGATGCGTTCGGCCGGCGCTGCAGCGACAGCGCGTGCAGGCGGCGCCGGAACCTGGACTTCCGCCGGGGCCTGGGCGGCCGCGGCCGGCGCCGTGGCCGCGCGCTCCACATACACCGCGTTGAACACCTCCGTCGTGATCCAGCGCTTGAACGGCGTGTTGGCCCAGTAGTCGCGCGCCGCAATCGGCCGCGTGATGCTGCGCAGCTCCTCGGGCAGGGCCGCCCAGATCATCACGAGGTCGGCGTGGCTCTGGTGGTTGGCGAAATAGATGCGCTGCTCGGCCTTCGGCGGACAGCCATACCAGCGTGCCTGGGCCCCCGTGAGCAAGCGGACGATCCCCAACAACAACCAACCTGTGAGCTTTGCCAGCATGGGCGCGATGATACGGGGCATGCGATGGCGTTTCGATCCTCTTTCTCTGGTGTGGGCGGTGGCCCTGTTCCTTGTTCTCGTGCTGCTGGCCACCGTCGGCGCGCGCTGGGGCTGGTTGCGGAGTTTCTTCGGCGACGTGCTGGCCGTGGCGTGGGTCTACGTCGTCTTCAAGACCGTCGTGGCCGCGCGCGTGCTGCCACTGGCGCTGGCCGCGCTCGGCGTGGGCCTGGCGGTCGAGCTGGGGCAGTTCCTGGCATCGGCCTGGCACCTGCACATTCCGAACCGCGCCCTGCGCATCGTGCTCGGCAGCACGGCGGACTGGTGGGATGTGCTGGCCTACGTGATCGGCTTCGCGGCCGTGCTGGCCGTCGAAGCGCTCCGCGATGCCGTCAGGGCAGCTCGGCCGCAGGCATCCGTGCCACGACCGTCGACGCCCGCCCGCTGAGGTAGGGCGAGCCGGGGCGGCGCTCGAAGAACTTGGGGCTCGGCAGCATCACGGCGAGGCGCGCAGCTTCATTGGCGCTCAGGCGCGAGGCGGGCTTGCGGAAGTAGTACTGGGATGCCGCCTCGGCGCCGAACACGCCTTCGCCCCACTCGACGTTGTTGAGGTAGATCTCCAGGATGCGCCGCTTGTCGAGCAGCACTTCGAGCAGCGTGGCGAGCACCAGCTCCTGGCCCTTGCGCAGCAGCGTGCGCTCGCCGGAGAGCAGCAGGTTCTTCGCGAGCTGCTGCGTGATGGTGGAGCCGCCGCGCAGGCGCACCGGCTGCACCGGCTTGCCGCGCGCCACGGCCCGTGCGGCGCGCTTGGCTGCCAGCTCTTCGGCCTTGGCGTTGCGCGCACGTGCGCGTTCGATGGCTTCCCATTCCACACCGCTGTGGTCGACGAAGCTCGCGTCTTCGCTGGCGATGACGGCGCGCTTGAGCGTGTCGTTGATCTGCGAATACGGCACCCATTCCTGGCGCCATCCGCCCTTGCTGCCCTGGTGGAGGGCAATCTGCCAGGCCTCGGAGCGCTGGAAGGCGGTGCTTTGCGGGTCGATCACCGCCATGGCGGCAATGCGCACGACGAAGAAGAGTTCGAGCGCCACGCCTGCCACCAGAAGGCAGGCGATCAGGCGCAGCACGGCTTTCATGTCTGGGGGTGTTTCACAGCGACGCGCGAAGTTCGGTCAGCACTTGCGCAGAGGGCGGGCGCACGCCGCGCCAGATCTCGAAGGATTCGGCCGCCTGCTCGACCAGCATGCCGAGCCCGTCGCGCGGCACGGCACCATGCGCCTCGGCCCAGGCCATGAAGCCGGCGGCTGCGGGGCCATACATCATGTCGACGGCGAGCGCGCCGGCGCGCAGCACCTGTGCGCTCACCGGCACCGCATCGCCCGCGAGGCTGGAGGCCGTGGCATTGACCACCACGTCGAAGCTGCCCGGCACCTCGTCGAGCGCCCAGGCTTCGAGCGTGGCGCCGTGGCGCAGCGCGAGCGCAGCATGGCGCCGGACCACGGCAACGGCCTTGTCGACGGTGCGGTTGGCCACCACGATGCGTGCGGCGCCCGCGTCGAGCAGCGGACCCAGCACGCCTGCGGCGGCGCCACCGGCACCGATCAGCAGGAGTTCCTTGCCCGCCAGCGGCACGCCCGCATTGCGCACGATGTCGTTGACGAGGCCGATGCCGTCGGTGTTGTCGGCGTGGATGCTGCCGTCGGCCTCGAAGCGCAGCGTGTTGACCGCCTGCGCCAGTGTGGCGCGCTCGCTGGTGTGCTGCGCCAGCGCGGCGGCTTCGAACTTGAACGGCACGGTGATGTTGCAGCCGCGCGCGGTGTCGCCGCGTTCGGCGGCCTCGCGCCGGAAGCCGGCGATGCCTTCGGCGAAGGCGCCGAGCGGAATCAACCGCCGGCCATAGTCCATCTGCTGGCCGCAGAGTTCGGCAAAGCGGGCGTGGATGCGCGGCGAGCGGCTGTGCTCGACGGGGTTGCCCATGACGCAGTACAGATCCATGGCGCTGGGTGTCGTTGCTGTCGTTGCTATTGGGTGATTTCCATCGTGCCGTCGCGCGCGAAGCGGAACAGGCCCTGGATCACCATCTGGTCGGCCTGTTCGCGGCGCATGGCGCTGGTGAACTTGCCGAAGTTGCCGGCGCTGCGAACGATCGCCTGCGCCCTGCGGTCGAGCGCGATGTTGCCCGAGCTCTGGTCGACGACGGCCGCGAGGATGCTGCCGTCGAAGTTGACGGTCACCGTCATCTTGAGTTCGCCGTAGAGCTTCTTGCCGGCCAGTTCGGGAAAGTTTTCCGCAGCGCGCGCCTCGACGCGGCGAAGCATCGTGTCGACATACACCGCGAAGGCGGTCTCGCGCGTGGAAGGGCTGATGTAGCGCTTCTTGGGGCGGGAGTTTTCCTCGTTCACGCGGCGTTCGATCTGGGCCAGCATCTCGACCATCTGGCGGCGCTTTTCTTCCTGCGCAGTTGCTTCGGTCGGGTCTCCCGCATTGCGCGGATCGCGCACGGGCATCGCGGCCAGTTCGCGCTTGATCTGCGTGATCATCTGCATCTGCTCGGCCTGCATCGCATCGACCTTGCGCTGTGCGTCCTCGAACGAGTCGCCGACAGCGGTGAAGCTCGACGGCGGCAGCGGGCTGGTGGCGCGCCCCTTGTCGAGGTCGCCGCCGCCCGCGAGCGAGGTCTGCGCCATCAGCTTGGCATGCGCATCGGGCCGCTCCCTGGTCTTGCTGTTGACCAGGATGACTTCGAGCGGCGTTTCGCTGAAGACGCGATTGAACGACTCGGGATCGACGAAGCGCACCGCCAGCAGCGCGGCATGCGCGACGACCGACACGCCGAGTGCAATCTGCAGCGTGCTGAGGTCCTTGAAGTTCATTCTCGAAACTCCTCCAGGGGCTGCATTACTCCGGACGAATCGCCGGAGCGCAGTAAACAGACCTCCGCGCTACGCGCTTCGGTATTCGCCTTGGGAACGGCCCGGCGGCTCATGCAGGTGTATTTTCCGGCGTGGCCTCGCTGTCGCTCAGGTCGACAGCGATGGCGATCGGGCCAGCGACTTCTTCTTCGTCCTCGCCGCTCTCGTCCTCGGCTGCTGCGGCATCGGCCTTCGGCGCGTCGAGGCGTTCGAGGACGGTGCCGCTCACGTCGAGGGCAATCTCGTCGATCTCGCCGAGCTTCACGCGCAGGCGCGCGCCGCGCTCCTGCTGGCCGGCCACCGGAAACACCAGCGGCAGCGTGTCGGCACGCACCAGCGCGCCATTGGGAATGTCCTTGATGACCGTGGCCTCGAGCTCGGTGATGCCCTGCTGCTGCAGGTACTTGAGCGTCCAGAAGCGTTCCATGCCGCCCTGGTAGGCGTTGTAGGTCGCATAGGCGGCGTCGAAGCCCGAGAGGATGGAGAACAGGTCGGCGTCCTTCGGCTTGAAGGGCGCAGCCAGCGCCGCGGTCTTGCCGTGGCGCGCGGCCGCGATGATCTGCCACTGGTTCACGAGGTCGGTGTAGCGGCGCAGAGGGGAGGTGCTCCACGCATAGCTCTTCACGCCGAGGCCGGCATGCGGCAGCGCGCGCGTGCCCATGCGCACCTTGATGCCGGGCGCGAGGCTGGCCTGGCTGCGGTAGAGCCCGGGCACGCCGAGTTCGCCGAGCCAGCCGCCCCAGCTGCTGTTGGCCAGGATCATGGCTTCGGACACGATCAGGTCGAGCGGTGCGCCGCGCTGGCGCGTGCTGATCTGCACCGGCTCGTTGCCGGTGGGCTCGCCGTCGTTGCCGACGAGGCGGAAGTTGTAGTCGGGCCGGTTGAAGTTCTCGGGCTTGCCGCGCACCACTTCGCGCTGCGCCTTCAACTGCTTCGCGAGGCGGAACAGGAAGGAGAGCGGGGCGCGCAGGTCGGCTGCGGCTTCGGGCGTGCTGTCGTTCGTGAACGAGGCGTCCTCGAGCCACGGCTGCGTGACGATGCTGTCGAGCTGGTCGTGCCGCAGGTTGGCCACGATCGGCACGCGTTCGAGCCTGGTTTCGGTGGATTGCAGCTCGAGCGTGGCCTCGTCGAAGCGCGCGTAGAGCGACACCGCCGGCCGGTCGCCGCCTTCGAGCAGGGTGTATGTATTCACCACCTCGTCCGGAAGCATGGTGATCTTGTAGCCGGGCATATAGACCGTGGACATGCGCGAGCGTGCCACCTGGTCGATGGCGCTGCCCGGCGTGAGCGCCAGGGCCGGCGCCGCGATGTGGATGCCGACCGTGACGGTGCCGCTGCCCAGGCCCTGCACCGACAGCGCATCGTCGATCTCGGTGGTCTGCGAATCGTCGATCGAGAAGGCCCGCAGACCGGCGGCCAGCGGCAGGTCGTCGGCAATGGCTGGCGCCGTGAGGGCCGGGAAGCCGGTGCCCTTGGGGAAATTCTCGAACAGGAAGCGCCGCCAGTGGAACTGGTAGGGCGAGTCGATGGCGCCGGCGCGCTCCAGCAGGTCGAGCGGTGGGCGTTGCGTGGCGCGTGCGGCATCGACCACGGCCTTGTATTCGGGCGCGTTCTTGTCGGGCTTGAACAGGATCTTGTAGAGCTGTTCGCGGATCGGCGGCGGGCACACGCCTTCGGCCAGTTGTCCGGCCCATTCGACGATCTGCGCCTGGACGGCCTTCTTCTTCTCGATGGCGGCGAGCGCCTGCTGCACGATCTCGGCCGGCGCCTTCTTGAAGCGCCCCTTCCCTGCGCGGCGGAAATAGTGCGGTGCCTCGAACAGCGCGAACAGCGCGGCGGCCTGCTGCGCGAGCGTCGGCTTGTCGCTGAAATAGTCGGCGGCGAGTTCGCCAAAACCGAATTCACCTTCGGCTGCGAATTCCCAGGCCAGGTCGAGGTCCATCGTGGCGGCGAGCGCGCGCGCCTCGGCGATCAGCTCGGCCGGGGCCGGCTTCTCGAAGCGCAGAACGATGTTGGCGCCCTTGACCTTGACGCGCTTGCCGGTCTCGAGCTCGACCTGCGCCGAGGCTTCGGCCTCCGACAGGACACGGCCGCCGAGGTACTTGCCGGCTTCTTCAAACAATACAAACATAAAGCCGATTGTCCCATGCTGAGCCCGACGGGCTCCTGGGCCGAAAGCGCCCGTGAGGCTGGGCGCGAGCGCGGTCCAGTGCCAGGGATACCGCGGAATCGGCTTTGCCGGGCCGCAGGTATCGCCCCCGGAAGGGGGTTGGCGAAGCGACACGAAGTGCGCGAAGCCCCGGGGGTGAGCTTTGCTAGACGGGATTGATGAAGTCTATGACGTCGTCCAGGTGGCTCTTCTCGAAATCCGAGAGCGCGTGGTCGCCGCCCTCGAGCAGCTTGATGTTGCTGTCGGGGTAGCGCGCGGACATCTCGTGCCAGTCGAGCGCCTCGTCACCCTTCGCGATGATCGCGAAGACGCGCTCGGGCCGGGTGAGCGGGCCGACCTCCATGGCGCGCAGTTCCTGGATGTACTCGGGCCGGAAATAGAAATGTTCGGCCGGGTCGTGCCAGATGGTCTGGTCGCCGATGTAGCGCGTGAGGTCGCGCGCCGGATACACGGCGGGGTTGAGCAGCACGGCGCGGCAGCGCGTCATGCCCGCGACGTAGGTGGCGTAGAAACCGCCCAGCGACGAGCCGATCACGGCCATCGACCTGCGCGGCCAGTGCGCGATGCCCTTCATCACCATGTCGATGGCGTCATGCGGCGAGGGCGGCAGCTGCGGGCACCACCACTCCAGGTTCGGGTGCTCTTGCGCCACGCGATGCGCCACCAGCCGCGCCTTTGTCGAGCGAGGCGAGGAACGGAAGCCGTGCAGATACAACAGATGGGTGGTTTGCGGGTCCATGCGGGGAAGGGCGGGAAGGTGCGAACGCCGCACCTTGCTTGCCGAGGCGGCGTAATTTTGCATGAGGTCCGTGCCCGCAAAACGGCTTCCGGTGTGCAAAAACTTGCAGTAGAGGGACTTGGAGAAAGCAATAACTCATAACGATCTGCAGCGCGCAAACGTCTTGTTGACCTCGGCTCCGCGTGGCTGGAGTTCAAAAGTACTCATGGCGCTTGAAAACGCCCGATCTTCGCGGCGCATTGCGTGGCGCACATCCCATGAAAGGGTGAGGCAGGCGGAAGCTTTCGGGGGGCGTCGAGGCTTATGCTCCTGCTCCATGAATACAGAGGCTCTGGATGACGGGATGCCACGCCGCTGGGGCGTGCTCGTGGTCGAGGACGACAGTCGCGCGCGTGCCTTCTTCGAGGCCAGCGTACAGCGCAGCCCGCGTCTTTTCTGGCTCGGCAGTGCGGGCACGGTGCAGGAGGCGCTGGCCTGGCTGGCCCGGACCACGACGATTCCCGACGTTCTGCTGGTCGACCTCGGCATGCCCGACGGCACCGGCCTCGACGTGATCCGCGATGCCGTCGCACGCTTTCCCGGTTGCGAGCCATTGGTGGTGTCGGTCTTCGGCGACGAAGAGAACGTGCTCGCCAGCATCGAGGCCGGCGCCGTGGGTTACATCCACAAGGACGCTGCACCCGAAGACATCGCGCAGACCATCGTGGAGATGAAGGCCGGCGCATCGCCGATCTCGCCCATGATCGCGCGGCGGGTGCTGGCCAAGTACCGGAGCCTGCAATCCGCAAGCGTTCTCGGCGTCGGTATCGGTATCGGCACCGCGGTGCCGGGCGCCACGCCCGAGGCGGCCTTCGACGAGAACGAGCGCGGCCTGCTCTCGGCGCGCGAGCACGAGGTGCTGACGCTGATCGCGCGGGGCTTCTCCTACGCCGAGATCGCAAGGCTCAAGGGCCTGAGCGTGCACACGGTGCAGACCCACATCAAGAACCTCTACGGCAAGCTCGCGGTGCATTCCAAGAGCGAGGCAGTCTTCGAGGCCACGCGCCTCGGCCTGCTGCCTCACCCGGGCTGAGGGCGGATGCTGCGGAGGCTGGTGTCGCTGCTTTCGCTGTGGTTGGCGGTGTTGCTGGCGGGTGCGGCCGGCACCGCAGCCGCGGCGACCGAGAGCCTGGTCGAGTTGCACCAGGGCACCGTCACGACCACGGTGGGCGGCGTCACGCGCACGGAGCCGGTCGAGCTTTCCTACCACTGGGACCGTCAGCACCGGGGCCAGCCCGGCTTCGCGAGCTTCGATCTGCCGTTCAATCTCTCGGCCACGCCGGAGACGCCCTGGGGCATCTTCATTCCCCGTGCCGGCAATGTCTTCGAGGTGCAGCTCAACGGCGCCCTGCTGCAGGTCTATGGCGACCTGAGTCGCGGAAACGGCGCCGACTACGCCAAGGCGCCCATCTACGTGCCGGTGCCCGGACGCCTGCTGAAAATCGGCGAGAACCATTTGCAGATACACCTGCGTGCCGACAGCGCCCGGCGCGCAGGCCTCTCGCGCGTGACCGTCGGGCCGGCCGCGCCGGTGCGCACCGAGCTTTTCGAGAGCGCCTATGCCTGGCGTTTCACCGGATCGGTGCTGCTGACCGCCTTCAGCCTGATCGTCGGCGGCATCGCGCTCGCGCTCTGGCTGACCCAGGTCGACACCGGCGCCGTGGGGCGGTATCGGCGCGACGGGATCTATCTCTGGGCCGCGCTGGCCGAGTTCTGCTGGGCGATTCGGGTGGCGGACGGCGTGATCGCCGAGCCGCCGCTGCCCTGGGTTGCCTGGGGCGTTCTGATGGCCGCCTGCTACGCGGGCTGGGCCGCCTCCGCCATGATGTTCTGCTACCACCTCTCGGGGTGGGTCCGGAAGCCCCGCCTGCAGTGGGCGCGCTGGCCGGTGGCCGCGGTGGCCGCAGGCACGGTGGTGGCCACCTCGCTGGCGCTGCAGCGCGAACAACCGCAGTGGCTCACCGGCTGGCTCGCCATCGAGATCGTGATCGTCCTCGCCTTCGTCGGCGGCTTTGCGGTCGCCACCGTGCGCCATCCGACCACCGAACGGATGCTGGTGGCCATCGCCGCGCTGGTGACGGTGGCCTTCGGTGTGCGCGACTGGCTGGTGATCCGCCTGAGCGATGCCTACGGCGAAACCACCTGGGTGCGCTATTCGTCGGTGTTCTTCGGCGTTGCATTGCTGCTGATCGTGCTGCGGCGCTTTCATGCGGTCAGCACGCAGGCCCGCGGATGGGTCGCGGCGCTGGCCGAGCAGGTGGCTCAGCGCGAGCGCGAGCTGGCCCAGACTTATGCAGAACTCGAGCAGGTGGCGCGCGACCAGGCACGCACCCACGAGCGCGAGCGCATCCTGCGCGACATGCACGACGGCGTGGGCTCGCACATCAGTTCTGCGATCCGGCAGCTGCAGTCGGGCCAGACCAGTTCCGAGGAACTGCTGCGCACGCTGCGCGACTCGCTCGACCAGCTCAAGCTGTCGATCGACTCGATCCACCTGCCGCCGGGCGACGTCGGCGCCTTGCTGGCGGCGCTGCGCTACCGGCTGGAACCGCGCCTGGCAGCTGCGGGCATCGAGTTCGAGTGGGCGGTGGACGAGGTGGCGCCGGTGAAGCTGCTCGACGCGCAGGCGATGCGGCAGCTGCAGTTCCTGCTGTTCGAGGCCATTTCCAACGTGCTGCAGCACGCCCAGGCGAGCGTGCTGCGGATCGAGGCGGACATGCTGGGCGACACGGTGCGGCTGCGGGTGATCGACAACGGCCGGGGCTTCGACGCGTCGCAGGTTCCGAGGGCGCTGTCGGAGCGTGCCGGCGCGGTCGGCGCCCGGCTGGCGGTCGAAAGCCGACCGGGGCGCACGGTCGTTCAGCTCGGTTTCGTTTGAGAGGGCTTCCGGGGCGGGGATAATCCGCTCCCTATGTCTGCCGTGTTCAACCAGCCCTCCCTGGCGCGCCGTATCGCGCCCATTTTCCAGGGCTTCGACGGCTTTCTGGCCTTCGCCGTGCTGCTGCTGGCCTTTGCCGGGCTGCTGACCATGTATTCCTCCGGCTACGACCACGGCTCGCGCTTTGTCGACCATGGCCGCAACATGCTGCTGGCGGGTTTCATCATGTTCGTGGTGGCGCAGGTGCCGCCGCAGCGGCTGATGATGTTCGCGGTGCCGCTCTATGCGGCGGGGGTGGCGCTCCTGATCGCGGTCGTGCTGTTCGGCATCACCAAGAAGGGCGCCCAGCGCTGGATCAACATCGGCGTGGTGATCCAGCCCAGCGAAATCCTCAAGATCGCGATGCCGCTGATGCTGGCCTGGTGGTTCCAGCGGCGCGAAGGCCAGTTGCGGCCGCTCGACTTCGTGGTGGCCACGGTGCTGCTGGCGGTGCCGGTCGGGCTCATCATGAAGCAGCCCGACCTCGGCACCTCGCTGCTGGTGCTGGCCGCGGGCATGGCGGTGATCTTCTTTGCCGGCCTGCCCTGGAAGCTGATCGTGCCGCCGGTGGTGATCGGCGCGATCGCGGTGACGCTGATCGTGGGTTTCGAGTCGAAGCTGTGCGCCGACGGCGTCGACTGGCGGGTGCTGCACGACTACCAGAAGCAGCGCGTCTGCACGCTGCTCGACCCGAGCAAGGACCCGCTGGGCAAGGGATTCCACATCATCCAAGGGATGATCGCCATCGGCTCGGGCGGCGTCGGGGGCAAGGGCTTCATGCAGGGCACCCAGACGCACCTCGAATTCATTCCCGAACGCACCACCGACTTCATATTTGCCGCCTACTCCGAGGAGTTCGGGCTGGTGGGCAACCTGGCGCTGATTTCGGCCTTCATCCTGCTGATCTTCCGCGGGCTGGCCATCGCGACCAATGCAACGACCCTGTTCTCGCGGCTGCTGGCGGGCGCGGTCACGATGATTTTCTTCACCTACGCCTTCGTCAACATGGGCATGGTGAGCGGCATCCTGCCGGTGGTGGGGGTGCCGCTGCCGTTCATCAGCTATGGCGGAACGGCGATGGTGACGCTGGGGCTGGGGCTGGGGATCCTGATGTCGATCGCCCGGGCGAGGAAGCTCGCCCAGAATTAGCGCCGAGTGTCCCCGGGGGCGGCACGGAAGAGGGCGTCTGCCTAGAATGGCGCGATGATCTCTCGCGAACCCACCATCGAGCGCCTCGCCACGGCGCAACAGCTTCTCCTCACGCCTTTCGGCCTTGACGAATCGCACCTGAGCAAGGCCCTCGCCGAGATCACCTCCCACAAGGTGGACGACGCCGACCTGTACTTCCAGTACACGCGCAGCGAAGGCTGGAGCCTCGAGGAAGGCATCGTCAAGACCGGCAGCTTCAGCATCGACCAAGGCGTCGGCGTGCGCGCGGTCAGTGGCGAGAAAACCGCATTCGCGTATTCGGACGATATTTCCGAGGCGTCGCTGCTCGATGCGGCCCGCACGGTCCGCTCGATTTCCTCCGCAGGCCGCACCGGTCGCGTGAAGACACCGGCCCGCAAGATCGCCTCGAGCCGCTCGCTCTACAACGGCATCGACCCCATCTCCACGCTCGACAGCACCGCCAAGGTCAAGCTGCTCGAAAAGGTCGAAAAGCTCGCCCGTTCGCGCGATCCGCGCGTGGCCCAGGTCATGGCGGGCCTGGCGAGCGAGTACGACGTGGTGCTCGTGGCACGCGCCGACGGCACGCTGGCGGCCGACGTTCGTCCGCTGGTGCGCCTCTCGGTCACCGTGATCGCCGAGCAGAACGGCCGGCGCGAAGTCGGCTCGGGCGGCGGCGGCGGGCGTTTCGGCCTGGCCTACTTCAACGACACGCAGATCGCCGAGTACGTCGACCAGGCCGTGAAGGCCGCACTGACCAACCTCGACGCGCGCCCGGCGCCGGCCGGCGAGATGACCGTGGTGCTCGGCTCCGGCTGGCCCGGCATCCTGCTGCACGAAGCCATCGGCCACGGCCTCGAAGGCGACTTCAACCGCAAGGGCTCCAGCGCCTTCTCGGGCCGCATCGGCCAGCGCGTGGCGGCCAAGGGCGTCACGGTGCTCGACGACGGCACGATCGCCGACCGCCGCGGCTCGCTCAACGTCGACGACGAAGGCAACGCCAGCCAGCGCAACGTGCTCATCGAAGACGGCATCCTCAAGGGCTATATCCAGGATTCGCTCAACGCACGCCTCATGAAGGTCAAGCCCACGGGCAACGGCCGCCGCGAGAGCTATGCCCACGTGCCGATGCCGCGCATGACCAACACCTACATGCTCGGCGGCGACAAGGACCCGAAGGAAATCGTGGCCAGCATCAAGAAGGGCCTCTACGCCACCAACTTCGGCGGCGGGCAGGTCGACATCACGAGCGGCAAGTTCGTGTTCTCGGCCAGCGAGGCCTATTGGGTCGAGAACGGCAAGATCCAGTACCCGGTCAAGGGTGCGACCATCGTGGGCAACGGCCCCGACGCGCTCACTCGCGTGACCATGATCGGCAACGACATGGCGCTCGATTCGGGCGTGGGCACCTGCGGCAAGGAAGGCCAGAGCGTGCCCGTGGGCGTCGGCCAGCCGACCCTGCGCATCGATGGTTTGACCGTAGGCGGAACGGCCTGAGGGCTTGTTAAGCTCTCCTTCGTTTTTCACAACGAGGAGAGCATTCGATGAGGATCAGGATCAATTCGTCCGCGGCGCTGTGGGCCGCGACCGCCGTGGTGGTGCTGGCGAGTGCGGGTTGCGCTTCGCGCGGCGGCTCGAGCGCCAGCCAGCCTGCGGCATCACCCACTGCCGCACCTTCGGCTCCCGCCCGCGGCGGTGCCAGGGCCGGCATGGACGCCCAGGGCAATGTGACCGATTCCTCCAAGGTCGAAGCCGGCAGCGGCCGCACGGTCAAGGGACTGAACGGCTATGAAGGCGAGATCACCGGCAACCCCGGGCGCAACAGCAGGTTCACCCGCCTGCAGATCGGCATGAGCGCCAGACAGGTCACCGACATCGCCGGCCAGCCGACCGACCAGGGCGCCTACGTGACGGGCAAGGCCTTCATTCCGTTCTATTTCGGCAGCGACCGCCATCGTTACGAGATGACCTACAAGGGCCAGGGGCGGCTGGTTTTCGCGGGTGGCGGCATGGGCGACTACTCCAGCGGCAACCTGATCTGGATCATTCACAACGCCAACGAATCGGGCTACCGGTAAATGGCCCACGGCCCGATCGCTTGACCGGGTCTTTGTTTTCCGTGCTACATTTCGCCCCTATGTCCGCCCTCCGCGCCTATTTCTTTGCCTACTTTTGGTTCCCGGTTTCCGGCGGACGAGAGGCGAGCGCGTAAAGCAAACGAACACCCTCCCAAAACCGCCGGCGCTTCCAGCCCCGGCGGTTTTTTTATGCCCTGACGATATTCACTCCAACAAGGAAAGCACCATGAGCACGAACACTGCCCCGGCCAGCGACAGCTGGTATGCGAGCGTCGAAAAAACCAGCAAGACCGACGACGAACGCATCAAGGACATCAACGTGCTGCCCCCTCCCGAACACCTGATCCGCTTCTTCCCGATTCGCGGCACGGCCATCGAAACGTTGATCGAAGGCACTCGCCGCAACATCCACAACATCATGGCGGGCAAGGACGACCGGCTGCTGGTGATCATGGGGCCCTGCTCGATCCACGACCCGGCCGCGGCGCTCGAATACGCCCGCCGCCTCAAGGTCGAACGCGAAAAATACGCCGGCACGCTCGAGATCGTGATGCGCGTGTACTTCGAAAAGCCGCGCACCACGGTCGGCTGGAAGGGCCTGATCAACGACCCGTACCTCGACGAGAGCTTCCGCATCGACGAAGGCCTGCGCATTGCGCGCCAGCTGCTGATCGACATCAACCGCATCGGCCTGCCGGCGGGCAGCGAGTTCCTCGACGTGATCTCGCCGCAGTACATCGGCGACCTGATCGCCTGGGGCGCCATCGGCGCGCGCACCACCGAAAGCCAGGTGCACCGCGAACTGGCCTCGGGTCTCTCGGCACCCATCGGCTTCAAAAATGGCACCGACGGCAACATCCGCATCGCCACCGACGCCATCCAGGCCGCGGCTCGCGGCCACCATTTTCTCTCGGTGCACAAGAACGGCCAGGTCGCGATCGTGCAGACCAACGGCAACCGCGACTGCCACGTCATCCTGCGCGGCGGCAAGGCGCCGAATTACGACGCCGCCAGCGTCGAAGCCGCCTGCAAGGACCTCGAAGCCGCCAAGCTGCCGCCCACGCTGATGGTCGACTGCAGCCACGCCAACAGCTCCAAGCAGCACCAGAAGCAGATCGATGTCGCCAAGGACATCGCGGCCCAGGTGGCCGGCGGCTCGAACCGCGTGTTCGGCGTGATGGTCGAAAGCCATCTGCAGGCCGGCGCCCAGAAGTTCACGCCGGGCAAGGACCAGCTCTCGGGCCTCGAGTACGGCAAGAGCATCACCGACGCCTGCATCGGCTGGGACGATTCGGTGCAGGTGCTCGAGACCTTGTCGCAGGCCGTCAAGCAGCGCCGCGGCTAAAGCATCCCGGCCAGCTCGGGCCAGTGGTGCCGCATCGATGCCGCCTCGTCGCTGTCGGGCGGCACCATCGAGAAGTCGGCGAAGTCGAAGCCCGGGCCGACCATGCAGGCGACCAGCGTGTAGTCGCCTGACGCGTGGCCCTGGATCGGCTGGGCGGCCTGCCACTGGCCGGCCGGCACCACGTGCTGGGGGCGCGTGCCGTGCGCGTCGACCGGGCCAAGCCGCACATGGGCTGGCGCGGTGCGCATCGCGGCATCGCAAGTCCAGAGCGCCAGCGGCACGCCTTCCAGATGCACCCACACTTCATCGGACAGCACCCGGTGCCAGCGCGAATGCTGGCCTGCCTCGAGCAGGAAATAGATGCTGGTGAGCGCGCTGCGGGGCGTCCGGCCGTCGGCGGGCGTGACGCTTGCCGCTGAACGGAACACCTCGCTGTACCAGCCGCCCTCGGGATGAGGCTGCAGCTTCAGGCTCTCGATCAGTTCCCGGGCGCGCATGGCGGTCATGATGCCGTTGTGGCGCGCAGTGCCGCAAGCAGCTTGTCGTGCACGCCGCCGAAGCCGCCGTTGCTCATGCAGACGATGTGGTCGCCCGGCTGCGCCGCGGCAACGATCTGCTTCACCAGCGGCTCGATGGCGCCAGCCACCTGTGCACGGTCGCCCATCGGGGCGAGGGCCGCGGCGGCATCCCAGTCGAGCCCGGCCGTGTGGCAGAACGACAGGTCGGCCGACGCCAGGCTCCACGGAAGCTGCGCAGCCATGACGCCCAGCTTCATCGTGTTGCTGCGCGGCTCGAAGGCGGCAAGGATGCGCTCACTTTGCTTGCCGGTGGCATCGAGTTTCTTGCGCAGGCCATCGAGGGTGGTGCGGATCGCCGTGGGGTGGTGGGCGAAATCGTCGTAGACCGTGATCGCGCCGCCGCTGCGCTCGACCGTGCCGCGCAATTCCATGCGGCGGCGCACGTTCCGGAAGCTGCCGAGCGCGCGGGCCGCATCGGCCGGCGCGACGCCGACATGATCGGCCGCTGCAATGGCGGCCAGTGCATTCATCTGGTTGTGGAGGCCCGAGAGTTCCCACTCGACCCGGCCGACCACTTCGCCCTGGCGCAGCACCTCGAAGGCATCGGGCGAACCAAGAGCCTGCCATCCGCTGTTCGGGCCACCCGCACCGAAGCGCGCGAGTTCGCTCCAGCAGCCCTGCGCCAGCACGCGCTGCAGGCTTTCTTCGGCGGCGTTCACCACCAGGCGGCCGGTGCCGGGCACTGTGCGCACGAGATGGTGGAACTGACGCTCGATGGCGGCGAGATCGTCGAAGATGTCCGCGTGGTCGAACTCGAGGTTGTTGAGGACCGCTGTGCGGGGCCGGTAGTGCACGAACTTGCTGCGCTTGTCGAAGAAGGCCGTGTCGTACTCGTCGGCCTCGATGACGAAGGCGGCGCCGTCGCCCAGCCGGGCCGACACGCCGAAGTCCAGCGGTACGCCGCCCACCAGGAAGCCCGGTGCCTTGCCGCCTTGCTCGAGCACCCATGCCAGCATCGACGTGGTGGTCGTCTTGCCATGCGTGCCGGCCACTGCCAGCACGTGACGGCCCAGCAGCACGTGCTCGGCCAGCCATTGCGGACCGCTCGTGTACGGCTTGCCGGCATCCAGGATGGCTTCCATCAGCGGAAACTTGGGCGCGCCGTCGGGCAGCCGCGCCCTCGAAACCACGTTGCCGATCACGAACATGTCAGGCGCGATGGCGAGTTGATCGGCGCCGAAACCCTCGATCAGGTCGATACCGAGCGAACGCAGCTGGTCGCTCATTGGCGGGTACACGCCGGCGTCGCAGCCCGTGACCCGATGGCCTGCTTCGCGCGCCAGAGCGGCCAATCCGCCCATGAACGTGCCGCAGATACCCAGAATATGAATGTGCATCGGGCGATTCTAGGGAGGCGCAATGCGGGGCTTGCCGCGCAGCCCCGGCCTTTGCCCTGGGCTTCATGTTGATTTCGTGTGAGCGACGCCTACTGCGGGCAAAATGCCTCGATGGACACGTCCAAGCGTGAAATCGCCGCCACCGCAGCCCGCCTTGTCGTCGAGGAAGGGCTGGAATACGGCCCCGCCAAGCGCAGGGCCCTGCGCGATCTGGGCCTGTCGGCACGCACTGCGCTGCCGAACAACGACGAGGTCGAGGCCGAGGTGCGCGACTACATCGCGCTCTTCTGTGCCGAGACCCAGCCGCAGGAGTTGCACGCGCTGCGCCTGCTGGCGCTCGAGTGGATGGAGCGCATGGCCGCATTCCGCCCCCATGTGGGCGGCGCTGTGTGGCACGGCACGGCCACACGGCTGTCAGACATTTATATTCAATTGTTCTGCGATGATTCCAAGTCGGCCGAGATTGCCCTGATCGATCATCACGTGGACTACGAGCCGCGCATGGTCACCGGCTTTCATGGCGAGCAGGTGGAAGCCTTGAGCGTGCATGCGCCGAGCCGGGCGCTGGGCGAGGAAATCGGAGTGCACCTGCTGGTCTATGACCTCGACGATCTGCGCGGCGCCCTGAAGCCCGATGCACAGGGCCGTGCGCCGCGCGGCGATCTGCCCGCATTGCGCCGACTGATTGAAAGAGAAAAGGACAAGTGAATGACTTCTTCGCCGACACGACGCGGCATGCTCTATGGCGGCGTGGCGGCGGTGGCCGCCGCTGCCGGGGTGGGTGGCGCCTGGTGGCGGGAGCGCAGCGCCGGCAGCGGTGCGGCGGGCGGCGAGATGCTCGACGCGACTTTCTGGGCCCAGAAATTCGAACGGCCGGAGGGTGGTGAACTCGTTCTGTCGAGCCTGCGCGGCAAGCCGCTGCTGCTCAACTTCTGGGCAACGTGGTGTCCACCCTGTGTCGAAGAAATGCCGATGATCGACGGCTTCTTTCGTGAAAACAGTGCCAACGGCTGGCAAGTGGTCGGGCTGGCCATCGATCAGCCCAGCGCCGTGCGCAAATTCCTCCAGCGCACACCCGTCAGCTATCCCGTTGGATTGGCCGGGCTGCAAGGCACGGAGCTTGTCAAGAATCTGGGCAATACCAGCGGTGGCCTGCCCTTCACGCTGGTCCTGAACGGCAACGGTTCAGTAGCAGCTCGTAAAATGGGCAAGCTCGAAGCGACCGACCTGGGAACTTGGCGGCGTGAACTTGTTCATGGTTAGAATCGGCCGCCCAAGCTGGCGTTAGCCACCGAACGCTGAAAATCGCCGATTTTCAGCCAAGTTATATCCGAATGACCGGCAAAGCCGGCACTGGAGTCCCATGGATCTGCGCAAACTCAAGACACTGATTGATCTGGTGTCCGAATCGAATATTTCCGAACTGGAAATCACCGAAACCGAAGGCAAGGTTCGCATCGTCAAGGGCGGCGGTGCCGCTCCGGTGCAATATGTGCAAACCTTGGCAGCACCGCCCGCTGCTGCAGCGCCGGCCATCGCCGGTGCGCCCGCCGCGCCCGTGGCCAGTGCTCCCGCAGCCGAAGCCGCTCCGGCCGGCCACGCGGTCAAGTCGCCCATGGTGGGCACGTTCTACCGTTCGTCCAGCCCTGGCGCACCGGCTTTCGTCGAAATCGGCAGCAAGGTGAACGAGGGCGACACGGTCTGCATCATCGAAGCGATGAAAATCCTCAACGAAATCGAAGCCGACAAGTCCGGCACGATCACCCAGATCCTCGGCGAAAACGGGCAGGCGGTCGAATACGGCCAGCCGCTGTTCATCATCGAGTGACCATGTTCAAGAAGATCCTGGTTGCAAACCGGGGGGAGATTGCCCTCCGGATTCAGCGCGCCTGCAGCGAGATGGGCATCAAGGCCGTCATGGTCTATTCCGAAGCCGATCGCGACGCCAAGTACGTCAAGCTGGCGCAGGAAGCCGTGTGCATCGGCCCGGCCCCGTCGGGGCAGAGCTATCTCAACATGCCGGCGATCATTTCGGCAGCCGAAGTGACGGACGCCGAGGCCATCCACCCCGGCTACGGCTTCCTGAGCGAGAACGCCAACTTCGCCGAACGCGTGGAGCAGAGCGGCTTCCAGTTCATCGGCCCGACGCCCGACAACATCCGCACGATGGGCGACAAGGTGTCGGCCAAGCAGGCCATGATCAAGGCCGGCGTGCCTTGCGTGCCCGGCTCCGAAGGCGAGCTCTCGGACGACGCCGCCACCAACAAGCGCATTGCCCGTGCGATCGGCTACCCGGTCATCATCAAGGCGGCGGGCGGCGGCGGTGGCCGCGGCATGCGCGTGGTGCACACCGAGGCGGCACTGGTCAATGCGATCCAGATGACCAAGGCGGAAGCCGGCGCGGCCTTCAGCAATCCGGCCGTGTACATGGAGAAGTTTCTCCAGAACCCGCGCCACATCGAAATCCAGATCCTCGCCGACAAGCACAAGAACGCGGTCTACCTGGGCGAGCGCGACTGTTCCATGCAGCGCCGCCACCAGAAGGTGATCGAGGAATCGCCGGCCCCCGGCATTCCGCGCAAGCTGATCGAGAAGATCGGCGAGCGCTGTGCGGCGGCCTGCAAGAAGATCGGCTACCGCGGCGCCGGCACCTTCGAGTTCCTCTACGAGAACGGCGAGTTCTACTTCATCGAGATGAACACGCGCGTGCAGGTGGAGCATCCGGTGACCGAGTTCACCACCGGCATCGACATCGTGAAGACGCAGATCATGGTGGCCGCCGGCGAAAAGCTGCCGTTCACCCAGCGCCAGATCGAGATGCGCGGCCACGCCATCGAGGTGCGCATCAACGCCGAGGACGCCTGGAAGTTCACGCCGTCGCCGGGCCGCATCACGATGTGGCACCCGCCGGGCGGCCCGGGTGTTCGCGTCGATTCGCATGCGTACACCAACTACTTCGTGCCGCCGAACTACGACTCGATGATCGGCAAGATCATCGTGTACGGCGACACGCGCGAGCAGGCCATGGCCCGCATGCGCACGGCGCTCAACGAAACCGTGATCGAAGGCATCCAGACCAACATCCCGCTGCACCGCGAGCTGATGGTCGACGCCAAGTTCATGAGCGGCGGCACCAACATCCACTACTTGGAAGAGTGGCTCGCAGCGCACAAGCGCTAAGCGGACACCTGACGCGCCATGTTCGAACTTCGCCTGATGGCGCCGGAAGACCGGGTCGAAACGCTCAGCGACGCACTCGACGCACTCGATGCGCTGAGCGTCTCGGTCGAGGATGCCGACGCGCAAACCGATGCCGAGCAGGCGCTGTTCGGCGAGCCCGGCATGCCGCCGCCCAAGGACGGCTGGCAGCGTTCGCGCGTGATCGCGCTGTTCGCCGACGAGGCGCTGGCGAACGAGGCCGCATCGGTGCTCGCGCTGCAGGACTTCTTCGAAGGCTGCGCGGTGCTCGGCGTGGCGAACGTGCCCGAGCAGGATTGGGTGCGCCTCACGCAATCGCAGTTCGCGCCGGTCGAGATCACGCCCGAGTTCTGGATCGTGCCGACCTGGCATGAGCCGCCCGAACAGGCCAGGCAGGTGATCCGGCTGGACCCGGGGCTCGCCTTCGGCACCGGCACGCACCCCACCACGCGCATGTGCCTGCGGTGGATCGCGAAGCAGGGCGCCTTCGGCGACCAGCGCGTTCTCGACTACGGCTGCGGCTCCGGCATCCTTGCCATCGGCGCGGCGAAGTTCGGCGCGCTCGACATCGATGCCGTCGACATCGATGAAGCCGCGGTCTCGTCGACCCGGCTCAACGCCGAAGCCAATGGTGTTCGCTTGAATGCAGGCCTGCCGGGCGCAGCCAAGGGCAGCTACGACACCGTGCTCGCCAATATCCTGGCGACGCCGCTGAAGGTGCTTGCACCGCTGCTGCGCAGCCATGTGGCGCCGGGCGGATCGCTGGTGCTGGCCGGCATCCTCGAGCGCCAGGCCGACGAGCTGAAAGAGGCCTACGCACCTTATGCGGCCCTCGAGGTCAGCGACAGCGAGGACGGCTGGATCCTCATGACGGCGCGCTGCTGAGGAGCGCGGCCGGGCTGTCGCATCGCTGCGCGCCGCTCGCGCGACGGGGCCCCAACCCTACAATTGCCCGGTCATGAGCCTCGTCACGCGTTGCCCCGCCTGTGCCACCACCTTCAAGGTGGTGCGCGATCAGCTGCGCATCTCGGATGGCTGGGTGCGCTGCGGCCGATGCAGCCATGTGTTCGATGCCACGCTCGATCTGCACGAGTCCCCCGACGGCGGCGCGCCGGCCAATGCGCCTGTGCCGTCGATGGCGGGTTATTCGCCTGCGTTGGTCGAACCTTCCGTCGAAGAGCGAGCCGACCCGCTGCCGGCGACAGCCGCACCGCCGCAGCAACCCGGGTCGCAGCCTTTGCATGCGCCCGAAGACGCGGATTTCTTCGACGACGAACCCGAGGTGCACGCGACGGCCGAGGTGCCGCACCCACCGGCTCTGGAGGTCGAGCCCGTGGAGGCCGATGTCGCGCCACCGCCGCCTGAGCCCGCACAACCGCCGCCGCCGTCTCCACCGCCACCATCTCAGCCTCCGGCCTTCTCGTTGCCGGCACACGGCATCATCGCGGACGAACCATGGTCCGACCTGGATGTGAGCGAGCCTGCGTGGCGGCCGCCGGCGAGTTCCCTGCCGCCGTTCCCGAACATCGATCTGAATCTCGCGGCCCCGCCGCCAGCGCCGCCTCCACCGGCGCCGCCGCTGCCCGTGCCTCGCATCAAGCCGCACGGGCTGGTCGAGCCGACCCTCGACGATGGTGTCGAGGAGAAGGAAGACAAGGAGAAGGACCACGATCAGGTGCAGATGCAGAAGGCGCTGCGCCGGGCGCGCATCAAGTCGGCCAAGATTGCGAGCGCCCACAAGTCCCGCGAAGCGCGGGCGGCCGCCAAAGCTTCGGCGGCGGCGGCGATGGTCCGCGTGGCAAGCGAGCCGACGGAGAGCAGCTCGTTCCCAGCGATTTTCGCGGAGCGGGAGGAAGACCATCATTTCCCCGACCACGAAGAGGAACACGACGCCAAGGCTCCCAGCGTCTGGCAGCGCAAGGGCGTGCGGCGCTGGCTTGTCGTTCTGGCGGTACTTGCCGTCCTGCTGCTCATCGTGCAGGTCGTTCGCCACGAGCGCGATGGCATCGTCGCGCGCCAGCCGAGCCTGCGTCCCGCGCTGGCGGCGCTGTGCCAATACACCGGCTGCGAGCTCTCGGCTCTGCGCCAGATCGGCGACATCATGATCGAAGGCGCCGCTTTCGCACGCGAGAAGAGCGGTGGCAACGACTACCGGCTCAGCTTCACCCTGCGCAATGGTGCCACCGTGCCGCTCGCGATGCCGGCCGTCGAGCTGTCGCTGCTTGACACGCAGGAGCGTGCGGTGGTGCGGCGTGTCCTGCTGCCGGCGGACTATGGCGCGCCAGCCGTGCTCGCGGCGCGCGCCGATCGCGCGGCTTCATTGCCGCTGATCCTGTCGCCGGCGGAAGCGGCTGCGCTACCGCCCATCGCGGGCTATCGCGTGGAAGCCTTCTATCCCTAGCCGGACGCCTGCACGCACGCGTTCTCCTTCTCATCCAATTTCAACAAACGGTCCACCCATGGCAGCAGTGATTTGCGGTTCCCTCGCGTTCGACACCATCATGACTTTCGAGGGCCGGTTCGCCGATCAGATCCTTCCGGACCAGCTGCACATCCTCAATGTGTCGTTCCTCGTGCCCAGCCTGCGGCGCGACTTCGGCGGCTGCGCCGGCAACATCGCCTACAGCCTCAATGCCCTGGGCGGCACGGCGCTGCCGATGGCCACGCTCGGCAGCGACGGCGCCGGCTACCTGGAACGCATGCGCGCGCTGGGCATCGACACCGAGTTCGTGCGCCAGCTCGACGACACCTTCACCGCGCAGGCGATGATCATGAACGACGTCGACAACAACCAGATCACCGCGTTCCACCCCGGTGCGATGCAGCAGGCGCACATCACGAAGATCGCTGCCCGGGAAGACATTCGTGTCGGCATCATCGCGCCCGACGGCCGCGATGCGATGCTGCAGCACGCGGAGCAGTTCGCTGCCGCCGGCATTCCGTTCGTGTTCGATCCGGGCCAGGGCTTGCCGATGTTCGACGGTGAAGCGCTCAGGCATTTCGTCGATCTCGCGAGCTGGGTCGTCGTCAACGACTACGAAGGAAAGATGCTCTCGCAGCGCACCGGTTGGAGCCTGGCCGAGATCTCGAAGCGCGTGCGCGGCCTGGTGGTCACGCTGGCGGGCGAGGGCTGCGAAGTCTGGATCGACGGCGAACGCGAGCATGTGCCGGGCGTGACGCCCACCGCCGTGGTCGAGCCTACCGGCTGTGGCGATGCCTGGCGCGGCGCGCTGCTGTTCGGTCTGGAGAAGGAATGGCCGCTCGCGCAATGCGCGGCGCTGGGCAACCGCGTCGGTGCGCTCAAGATCGCGCAGCGCGGACCGCAAAACTACCAGGTCGACCGGAAGGCACTGGGCCTGTAAGCAGCCTCTTTCCGGGCGCCCATAAAAAAAGCCCGACACCGCGAGGTGCCGGGCTTTTTGCCGTCAAGGCCGCTGAGAGACTCAGGGCTTGCTGGCCGTCGGAAACGGCCAGGCTGCCTGGGGGTTCAGCGTCGTTTGCGCAGCAGGAGCAGGCGCTACGGCAGCCTTGGCGGGAGCCTTTGCAGCCTTCTTTGCAGCAGGCTTCTTGGCAGCAGCGGCAGGCTTGGCAGCGGGCTTTTTCGCGGCTTTCTTGGCCGCAGCCTTTTTCGCAGGCGCCTTCTTGGCAGCAGCCTTCTTCGCGGGGGCCTTCTTGGCGGCTGCCTTCTTCGCAGGAGCCTTCTTCGCCGCCGCCTTCTTGGCAGGAGCCTTCTTCGCCGGAGCCTTCTTGGCAGCGGCCTTCTTGGCCGGTGCTGCCTTCTTGGCGGCTACCTTCTTCGCAGGCGCCTTCTTGGCGGCTACCTTCTTCGCTGCGACCTTCTTGGCCGGAGCCTTCTTCGCAGCTACCTTCTTGGCGGGAGCCTTCTTAGCGGCCGCGACCTTCTTTGCCGGAGCCTTCTTTGCAGCGGCTTTCTTAGCCGGCGCTTTCTTTGCAGTTGCCATTTCTATTTCTCCTTGATCAAGTTGAAAAAATCAACCTATTGAAGCACTCCACGCACGTTGGTAGCGTGAAGCGATTCATGGCGTTGGAATCTGAGCTCCAGCACCATGAACACCTGAGCCCTCATCCATGCCGCGCTCTTCGGCGCGATCGGTGGCAAGGGCAATTCTTGAATTCATTAATTCTTGTCGGAAAGATTCAATCCCAGGAGAGCGCACCACCCGACTGGTACTCGATCACGCGGGTTTCGAAAAAGTTGCGCTCTTTCTTCAGGTCAATCATTTCGCTCATCCAGGGGAACGGGTTTTCTTCGTTCGGGAAGAGCGTTTCGAGGCCGATCTGCTGTGCACGCCGGTTGGCGATGTACCGCAGATAGCCCTTGAACATGGAGGCGTTCATGCCGAGCACGCCACGCGGCATGGTGTCTTCGGCGTATTTGTACTCGAGTTCGACGGCCTTCATGAAGAGGTCCTTGATCTCGGCCTTGAACTCGGGGGTCCAGAGGCCGGGATTCTCGAGCTTGAGCTGGTTGATCAGGTCGATGCCGAAATTGCAGTGCATCGACTCGTCGCGCAGGATGTACTGGTATTGCTCGGCAGCGCCGGTCATCTTGTTCTGGCGGCCCAGCGCGAGGATTTGCGTGAAGCCGACATAGAAGAAGAGGCCTTCCATCAGGCAGGCGAACACGATCAGCGACTTGAGCAGCGTCTGGTCGGTTTCGTGCGTACCGGTCTTGAAGAGCGGGTCGCTGATGGCGTCGATGAACGGGAGCAGGAACTGGTCCTTCTCGCGGATCGACTGCACTTCGTTGTAGGCGTTGAAGATCTCGCTCTCGTCCAGGCCGAGCGACTCGACGATGTACTGGTACGCGTGCGTGTGGATCGCTTCCTCGAAGGCCTGGCGCAGCAGGAACTGGCGGCATTCGGGGGCCGTGATGTGGCGGTAGGTGCCCAGCACGATGTTGTTGGCGGCCAGCGAGTCGGCGGTCACGAAGAAGCCGAGGTTGCGCTTGACGATGCGGCGCTCGTCTTCGGTCAGGCCGTTCGGGTCTTTCCACAACGCGATGTCGCGCGTCATGTTCACTTCCTGCGGCATCCAGTGGTTGGCGCAGGTGGCGAGGTACTWTTCCCAGGCCCACTTGTACTTGAACGGCACCAGCTGGTTGACGTCGGTCTGGCCGTTGATGATGCGCTTGTCGGAGGCCTTGACGCGTTGCGCCACAACTGGAACCGAAGCGGGAGCGACCTGACGCAGCGGCGCAGCGGCGCCGTCATCGAGTGTGCCGAACGTGCGAAGAGCGGGTTGTGCAATCGACGAAGTCGGAGCATCCACCGAACGGCCTGCGGGCGAGCCGCTGGTCGATGCGTTGTGGTGCTGCAATCCTTGTTGCATATCCTTTGGTAAGGAGGGCTTGACTTCTTCGTCCCAGGTCAACATAGAAAAATCCAATGCTCAAATTATCGGAGTAACGATGTGAGTTGCAAAGTGCTCGTTCACATCGCGCTCCATTTATGTGGTTGTTATGTTGCTCGCATGCATCGCGCGATGTCAGTCAATGCCTTCATTGTCTGAACGACGCGCGACTTTCGCATGCACCTCACTGGCTCACTGACGCGAGCATCGACACGTTACTGGCACGCTTCGCAGGTCGGATCGTCCACACCGCAGAACGCGATGTCGGTGGCAGGCATTGCGCTCATCTGTGCCTTCGCTGCAGCAGCGGCGGCTTCGAGTGCGCTCATGCCCGAGGGGGCATCGTTGCCCGACGACACCGCGTTGAGACGGCCCGATTGCACCGTCGACTTCTCGGCGTGCGTCGCGCTTTGCGTGCGCAGGTAGTAGGTGGTCTTCAGGCCGCGCAGCCATGCGAGCTTGTAGGTGTCGTCGAGCTTCTTGCCCGATGCGCCGGCCATGTAGATGTTGAGCGACTGCGCCTGGTCGATCCACTTCTGGCGACGCGCAGCGGCTTCCACCAGCCAGGTGGTTTCGACTTCGAATGCGGTGGCGTAGAGCGCCTTCACGTCCTGCGGCACGCGGTCGATCGGACGCAGCGAACCGTCGAAGTGCTTCAGGTCCATCACCATCACGTCGTCCCACAGGCCCAGGCGCTTCAGGTCGCGCACCAGGTAGTGGTTGATCACGGTGAACTCGCCCGACAGGTTCGACTTGACCGAGAGGTTGCCGAAGCAGGGCTCGATGGAAGCGTCGACGCCGATGATGTTCGAGATCGTCGCGGTCGGTGCGATGGCCACGCAGTTGGAATTGCGCATGCCGTCGGCCTTGATCTTCTGGCGGAGGGCCTCCCAGTCGAGGGTGGCCGAGCGGTCGACCTCGACGTAGCCGCCACGGGCCTTCTCGAGCAGGTCGAGCGTGTCGATCGGCAGGATGCCCTTGTCCCACAGCGAGCCCTTGT